>JAGWXN010000327.1 GCA_018969885.1 Betaproteobacteria bacterium
TCAACAGTCGGGTGCGCGCGCGCGTATCAAGCTTAAGCAACAAACGACCGGCCGCGAGCTGGAGTTCGTCCCGGGCGCTGGCGACGCGGGTATGCCGCTCAGGCTCACGGCCGCGCGCGGTGAGCGGTATGAACTTTCGGACACCCAAACCGGTCGTGCGCCGCGTGCACTGCGTGCGCGGCGCGTCGGTATTGATCTGTACGTTTACACCGAAGGCCACGAGCAGCCTGACGTGATCATCGAAGGCTATTTCGATAAGCCGGTGATTGCGGACGTATCGCTTCAGGGTGCGAGCACCGATGGGCGGATGCTGACCTACGCGATCGATCAACGCTGGTATCCGTCGTTGACCGGGCTCACCGGGTCGGCACAGCCGATCACGCTGGCCTGGGACATCGTTCCGGCCGGGTGGGAGTGGATGGCCGTGGGGTTGGGCGGTGTGATGCTGCTAAAGCAGTTGGGGGGCTCATCGACCGTGCCGGCGCCGCCTCCTCCGCCTAACGGGACGCTCGCTGCCGTGAGCGACAGCGGGACCGTAGGGGACCTGCTCACGCGGGTCAATACGCCGACCCTGAAAGGCTCGGGCGCCATTGCCGGACATACGATCAAGGTAACGCTGCCGGCAACTGGCGAGGTGTTGTCAACGGTCGTGGCCGCCGACGGAACATGGAGCGTCACCTTGACGCGGCCGCTCCCGGACGGGACGCACACGGCTGAGGTGACAGCGATTTCTTCTAACGGCAAGGAGACACGAGCTACGCTGCCGCCCTTCAGGGTGGATGCTGCGCCGATCGCAGCGCCGCAGGTGTCAATCCCGGAGGCCACGGACAGCGTGAGCGCTTTCGAAGCCGCCGACGGAACGCCGCTGGTGATCACCGTTCCCGCAGGCGCCGCCGCCGGGGATATCGTCACGACGGTGGTGAGGCGCCCGGACGGGCAGACCCTCACGCTGAGTTCGGTCCTGACTGCCGCCGATATGGCTGCAGGAAGTGTTCAGCAGACAATTTCGCAGTCGGCTTTGAAGGCGGGTGGTTCCGTTTACCTTGATGGGCAATGGACCACTCAAACCCGTGTGACCGATGCGGCTGGAAATGCCAGCGGTGAAACCGCGGGTAGCTTCAGCCTGGACACGGTTCTCATCATCAAAGGGACCATTAATGCGGGACCGGTTGAGCAGGGGGTACGGGTTGAGGCCTTCGATCGAAACGGCTCCAGCCTCGGCTCGGCGGAGGTCCAGCCGGATGGCAGCTGGCAGATCCAGAAAGCCAGCATGGGGGACTATCGCGGACCCATTCTGCTGAAGGCGGTTGACGTCAACGCGGATGGTTCTAACTTCCGGGACGAAGTAACGGCGGCGAGCAAGTCACTCGATACACCGCTCAGGGCAGTCGCCAACGCGGTGGAGGGAAGCGCTCAGTTTCAGGTGGTGGGTGGTGCTGTCGTTGTGACGGTTCATATCACGCCGGTGACCGAGCTGGCAGTGCGGAAAGCCGGGGTGGTCGCTGATCAGGCGCCCGCGAGCACAACGCTGGTGACCCAGGCAAACAGTGAGGTTGCCCAGGCTTTGGGGCTGGGTAACGCCGATATCACCGCAGAGCCTGTCCCCACCAACAGCACGCGCTTTGACAGCGCGAACGGGCTCAGTGGCGGGGAGCGCTACGGCATTCTGCTTGCCAAGCTCTCGGGGCTCGACAACCTCAATGCGGGCAGTATCGCGACCAGCCTTGCGCAGATCGAACAGAACCTGACTGGTGCCTCGCTGACAGCGGAGGGGGCGGCGCTAGTGGATCAGGGGCGCCGGCAGGCGCTTTCAGCGTTAAAGGCGGCGCCGACCAGCGCTGAGAAGACCTTCGTTCAGGATACCGCCCTCAACCGCCAGCTTTTGGGCGACATCGTGGTCACCGACCAGATGCTTGAAGCCGATGGCAAGCTGACGGTGAGCGGTACCGCATTGCCCGGCAGCCAGGTCACGGTAAAGATGCCCGACGGCTCGCAGCTTGATGTCGTGGCTGACAGCTCGGGCGTCTTCAGTGCTACGTCAGCGGCGCCGCCGCCGACGCTTGAGAAGAAAATCGAGATCGTGGGCAAGGACGCGCTCGCCCAGTCTGCGGCGCATCAGGCCCCGGCCGCGCCGCAGATCAATACCGGCAACGGCAAGCTGGTGACTGGCTCGGGTACGCCCGGATCCACCGTCACCGTCAGCGACCAGCTGGGCAATGTCCTCGGACTGGCCCGGGTGGATGCCCTCGGTCAATGGAGTCTCGCGCCACCCGTTGCGCTCGCCGATGATCAGGTTCTCAAGGCGCGCGCCGCCGATGACAGCGGCAATGTTTCAGCACCGGGTGCAGGCATCGTCGATATCGAGATGGTGAGCGTGCAGATGCCTTCGGCGGGTGACGGCTACATCAGCGCAGCCGAGCGCGAGAGCGGTGCGGTCCGATATGAAGTCGCCCTGCCGGGGACCGCCAAGATTGGTGATCAGGTGCGCACCACCCTCACACGCCCTGACGGGAGTGTCATCACCTATATCGACACGCTCACTGCCACCGATCTGACGGCCGGCCGGGTGGAGCGGCCGGTACCCGTTACCGATCTGGTGATTGACGGTGAGCATCGAACAGCAATCTCGCTCGTCACCACGGTGGGGTCGAGCGTGCCGGCAGTCCAGAGCTTTATCCTGGACATTTCTCTGCCGCTTGCCCCCACGATTTCGCCCTCCAATGGACAGGTCATCAACGGCACCTCCGAGCCTGGTACGACGGTAACGGTCCGGGATGCTCAGGGCACCGAGATCGGACGCGCGAAGGTCGCCGCGGACGGGAACTGGACCCTGATCCCGTCACAACCCCTGCCGAATGGCACGGTGCTGTCGGCGGTTGCAGCGGATCCTGCCGGCAATACGAGTGCTCCCGCGGCAGGTTCGGTCGTCACCGGAACATTGCTGGTCACCGGGGCGGTTGACAGTGTCGGGCCGGTGCTGGGACTTCTGGCTGACGGCGCAACCACCAATGACACCAGTCCGACGATCACCGGGACGCTGGGGACCGGGCTCATGCCGGGCCAGAGCCTCGCGATTTATCGGCGCGCGGGATCGGGCGAGTTCGTCAGAGTTGGCGTGGCAAGGACCGACGGCCTGGGGTTCACCTTTCAGGATGGGGCGGGGAGCGGGCTGAACACGCCGCTTGCTGATGGGGCCTACACCTGGCGCGCGGTGGTCGAGACCGCGGCGGGGCCGGTGAATGGGCTCGCACCGTCGGGCGATTTCGATCTGGTGATCGACAACGCGCGTCCTGAGACGCCCGCAGTCCATCTCCCGGAAGCCAGAGGCCTCGATACGACGATCAATCCAGCAGAGCGGATATCGGACGGCGGTGTGCCGGTGGTGACGCAGCTCGGTGCGCGTGTTCGTGCTGGGGATGTCGTGACCACCGAAGTGCAGTTGCCTGATGGCAGCACCCGGATACTCACCAACACGTTGAGTCAGGCCGACGTGCTGGCCGGCCGGATCTCGCAGTTGCTGTCGAGGGCGGCGCTGGTGACCGATGGCGCTTATGTTGCGAGCACGACGGTGACATCGGGGGTCAACGGATTGTCGAGTGCGCCGGCGATCAACCGTTTCAGCGTCGATACGACGGCCCCGGCGTCGCCGGCGATCTCGCTGCCCGAGTCGCCAGGTGGCGTGAGTGCCGCGGAGGCGGCGAGCATTGGCGGCACACCGATCACGATCACATTGGGCGCCGACGCCAGGGTGGGGGATACGTTCACCACTGTCGTCACGAGTCCGAACGGCACCCGCAGCACGCTCACCACGGTGCTGACGGCCGCCGATCTGCC
>JAGWXN010000021.1 GCA_018969885.1 Betaproteobacteria bacterium
GTGGCCTCGCCTGTGGCCACCACCCGCTCGCCCAGCCAGGTGAGTGCGCGAGAGACAGCACCGGCAGGGTTCATGACGGCAGCCCCAGGTCTTCGGCGAGCGTTCGCCGGGTGGCGTGGTGAAACGCCACCGGCCCATCGATATCGCCATCAAGAAACTGCCGCACATTCGGGTCGTCGGACTCGCGCATGGCCTGCGGTACGCCGTGGGCAGCGATGCGACCCTGAGCAAGCAGGTACACATAATCGGCAATGGCAAAGGTGTCCTTGATGTCATGCGACACCAGAATGGAGGCACAACCGAGCGAGTCGGTGAGGCGCCGGATGAGCTGCGCCACCGTGGAGAGCGAAATCGGGTCAAGACCGGCAAAGGGCTCGTCGTACATGATGAGCGGAGGATCGAGCGCAATGGCGCGTGCGAGCGCCACCCTGCGCGCCATTCCGCCAGACAGCTGGCTGGTGCGGTAATGGGAAACGCCTCGCAGCCCCACTGCATTCAGCTTGAGAAGCACCAGATCGCGGATCATTTCCTCGGAAAGCGGGGTGTGCTCCCGGAGGGGAAAGGCGACGTTGTCAAACACCGAAAGATCGGTAAAGAGCGCACCGAACTGATAGAGCATGCCCATACGGCGACGTACGGCGTAGAGCCCGTCACGGTCGAGTTGCCCGATCTCATGCCCCTCGAACCGGACCCGTCCCTCCTGGGCGCGCAGGAGCCCCCCGATCAGACGAAGGATCGTGGTTTTACCTGAACCCGAGCCGCCGACAAGCGCAACGATGCTGCCACGACGTACCGAGAGGCTGACGTCGTGCAGGATCGGGCGATCGCGGTAACCGAAGCGAACGTTGTCGAGCCGCAAAAGCTCGGTATCAGACACGATGGAGGCGGTATTTGTAGGGGAACCGAGTATTGTATCGCGGCAGGGGGAAGAAGCCCTCAACAAGGGGATTGGACGCCTGCCCGGTCCGGTTCAGGCGGGAGCCCGCTCGTTCATTTTCGCTTCTGTCGCTGCGATCCGGTCACGTCGACCCGACAGCACCACCACGTCGCCCGTCTCGAGCGACAGCGACAGCGGCGGATCAAGCGTGCGTGCTCGCGCTCGAACGACCGCAGTGGCTCGAACCCCCTCCTCAAGCATGGCACCGAGCGCGCTACCGGCCGCGAGCGTGTTCGCCAGCACCGGCACTGCGTGCAGATGCAGGTGGTCCGACTCCACTTCGTCGGCTTCGCGGTCGTCGGCGCCATGAAAAAACCCCTGCAGAAGCGCGTAGCGCCCCTCACGGACCGCGCGCATGCGACGACGAACACGGGCCATCGGGACGCCGGCGAGCGCCATCGCATGGGAGGCAATCATCAGGCTGCCTTCGGCAATCTCCGGGATCACCTCGGTGGCACCGGCATCACGCAGCCGCGCGATATCGGCCTCGTTAGCGGTACGGGCAATCACTGGCAGTTGGGGGGCGAGCTGCCGGATGGTGTTGAGAAGCTTCAATGCCTGCGGCAGATCATCAAAGGTGATGGCAAGCGCACGGGCACGATGAATGCCCGCCGCCTGGAGAAGCGCCGGGCGGCTTGCGTCCCCATAAACCACCGACTCGCCCGCCTCGGCCGCTTCGCGCACGCGGTCGGGATCGGTGTCGAGGGCGACATAGGGCACCTGCTCGGCCTCGAGCACATGCGCGAGGCTTTGCCCGCAGCGTCCGAAGCCGCAGACAATCACATGGTCGTGCCGACCCACGCTGCGGCTTGCCACGCGCTGGACCTCAAGCGAACGAAGCAGCCACTCCTCGCTCGACGCACGAAGCGCGATCCGGTTGGCCTGCGAGATGAGGAGCGGACTCGCAAGAAGTGACAGCAGAATCGCGGCAAGCAGCGGCTGCATCGCCGCGTTCTCGAAAAGACCGCCTTTGGAGGCCTGCGTCAGCAGCACAAAAGCGAACTCGCCGGTTTGCGCGAGCCAGAGACCGCAGCGAATCGCCACCCCTGCCGAGGCGCCGAATGCGCGGACCAGCACCGCCACAATGGCGGCCTTCAGCGCGAGGAGGCCAAGCAGGATGACCAGCACCTGCTGCCAGTGAATGAACAGCGCCTGAGAATCGAGCCTGGCACCGATGGTGACGAAAAAGAGGCCAAGCAGCACATCCCGGAAAGGCTTGATGTCCTCTTCGACCTGGTAGCGAAATTCGGTTTCTGCAATCAGCATGCCGGCAACGAAGGCGCCGAGCTCCATCGACAGGCCCGCCTGTCGCGTGAGCCAGGCAAAAAACAGCGTGGCGAGCAGCACATTGAGCGTGAACAACTCATGGGATCGGCTTTTCACCACCGCACCGAACCAGCCGCGCATCACCCGGGGACCGAACCGAAGCAAGAGCACCAGCAGGATCGCAGCCTTGAGCGCGGCAACCGCCAGCGCCGCAGCCAGGCCATCAGTGCCCTGCGACAGCGCGGGAATCACCACCAGCAGTGGGATCACCGCCAGGTCCTGGAACAAGAGGACGCTGAACACCCGCCGGCCGTGCTCGGTTTCAAGCTCACGCCGGTCCACCAGAAACTTGGTGACCAGCGCGGTGGAGGACATCGCCATCGCCGAGGCCACCACCAGGGCCACCCGCCAGTCGAGCCCGGGCAAGAGCCACTGCGCCCAGGCCGATGGCAGCAGCAGGAGCAGCGCCATCAGCACAAACGCCGTCAATCCGACTTGAGCGCCGCCAAGCCCGAACACAAAGCCGCGCATGGCCTTGAGCTTGGCAAAGTTGAACTCAAGGCCGAGCGAAAACATCAGAAACACCACGCCCAGCTCGGCCGCTGCATGCAGCGTGCCCTCGCCCTCGGCAAGCCCAGCGGCATGCGGGCCAATCAGGACTCCGACCGCAAGATAGGCGATGAGCGGCGGCACACCGAAACGACGCAGCGGCACGACGATGAGCGTGGCCGCGGCAAGCAGGATCAGGGCAAGTTCGAGACCGGAGAGCATATACTCGGCGTGGTGAATTCCCGATCCATTGTAGCCAGCGCCGATCGTCTGATCCTGCGCGCGGTCGAAGTGCTTCGCATTGAGGCCGAAGCGGTCGATGCGCTGTCGCAGCGAATCGGCACGCCTTTTGTCGAGGCGTGTCAGATGATCCTCGCCTGTTCCGGCCGGGTCGTGGTGAGCGGAATCGGCAAGTCGGGCCATGTGGCAAGAAAAATCGCCGCAACGCTTGCATCAACGGGCACACCGGCTTTTTTCCTCCACCCGGCCGAAGCCAGCCACGGCGATCTCGGCATGGTGACGCAGGATGACGTGCTGGTGGCGGTCTCCAACTCCGGGGCCACCGAAGAGCTCGCCCGCATCATGCCGATCGCGCGCCGACAGGGCACGCGTCTGATCGCCATCACGGGGCGCGTCGACTCGCCGCTCGCAAAGCTCGCTGATGTGCATCTCGATGCCGCGGTTGATCGCGAGGCCTGCCCCCTGAATCTTGCACCCACTGCCAGCACCACCGCAGCGCTTGCCCTGGGCGACGCCCTGGCCGTTGCGCTTCTCGATGCGCGTGGCTTCGGGCCTGATGACTTTGCCCGCTCACACCCGGGCGGCGCCCTTGGCCGAAAGCTCCTCACGCTGGTCGATGACGTGATGCGCCGGGATCCCGCCCTGCCCAGGGTGCAACTCGGCGCGCGGCTTACCGAGGCCATCCTTGAGGTCACCCGCAAGCGCATGGGCATGACTGCAGTCGAACGCCCCGATGGCACGCTCGTGGGCGTCTTCACCGACGGCGATCTGCGTCGGGTGCTCGAGCGCGGTGCCGACATCCAGTCCATGCGGATCGACGAAGCGATGACACCGGGCGCGGTCACCATCGGCCCGCAGGCGCTTGCCGCAGAGGCCGTGCGCCTGATGGACGAGCGGCGAATCAGCGCGCTGCCCGTCACCGACACCCATCACCGGATGGTGGGCGCAATCCACATTCACGACCTTTTGTCGGCCAAGGTTTTCTGATGGCGGCAATCCTCTCCGATGCCAGGGCCCGAGCGGCGGCCATCCATGCGCTTGCGCTCGATGTGGATGGCACGCTCACCGACGGTCGGATCTACATCGGCCCGCAGGGCGAAGCCATGAAGGCGTTCAGCGTCCGCGACGGTTTTGGTCTCACCCTGCTTCGCGAAGCGGGACTGCGACTCGCCATCATCACGGCGCGCCGCTCGGCGATCGTGGAACAGCGCGCAGCCGAGCTTGGCATCACCACGGTGATACAGGGCGCGCGCGACAAGCTCGCGGCGCTCGATTCGCTCTGCGCAGAACTGGGTCTTGCGCGCAACCAGGTGGGCTTCGCGGGCGATGACTGGACCGACCTCCCTGCGATGATGGCAGCCGGATTCGCTGCCGCGGTGGCCGATGCCGAACCGGCGGTTCGCGCCCGCGCGCACTGGGTGTCAACCCGCCCGGGCGGCGCTGGGGCGATTCGTGATCTGGCCGAATTCATTCTCGACAGTCGCGGTGCGCTCGAGGCCGCGCTGTCTCGGCGAACGGGGTCAGGCGCCCCCCACCCGGTATGAATCCGCGCTTTTACGACCGGCTGGCGGCGGCGGTATCGATCGGGCTGTTGCTCACGCTCGCAGCCGGCTCCTACTACCTGTCCGAAATCGCCCAGCGCTTTGTGATGCCCGGTCTCGTGCAGGACACCGCCGACATCGCCGATGCCTTTGGCGAGAATGTGCTGCTGCTGCGCCTGAACGATCGGGGCGAGCCCGCTTTCAGGATGAGTGCCGATCGCATGGAGCACTTCCGCCGCTCGGACACCACCCGGTATACCCGACCCACCATGGTCTCGCTTGATCCCGCGCAGCCTCGCGTGACCGTCACCGCGCTTCGCGGGCAGTCGGTGCGTGAAAGCCAGGAGACCATTCTTGAAGGGTCGGTGCAGCTTGACCGGCCCGGAACCGCCATCGATCCCCCCATGCAGATCCGAACGGAATTCGCCAGGGTATTTTCCGACCGCGAGGTTGCGATCACTGATCGTCCGGTGGTGGTCACCCGTGGCCAGTCAACCTTGACCGGTACCGGTATGGAATTCAATAATCGCGCCCGAACGCTGCGCGTCGATTCTGAGGCCCGGGGCGTCTGGGTGTCCGAGCGGCGCAACCCCTGAGCCCTTTCAACGCGTGCACAACCTTCCTCATCGCCTTCGTTCAGTCCTCGCGCGCCACGCCTCGGTCGGCCCGGGTCTCAGGCTGCGCCAGATGGGTACGCTGCTCGCGACCGCACTGCTCGCGCTGCCCACGAGCGCGCACGCCGAGAAGGCCGACCGCGACAAGCCGGTCCAGATCGAATCTGACCGGATGGAATATGACGACGCGCGTCGCATCAGTACATTCATCGGTCGCGTCATCCTCACCAAAGGCACCATCGTGATCCGCTCCGATCGAATGGTCGTGCGTGAAGACACCGAGGGCTTTCAATACGGCCGCGCCGAGGGACAGCCCGCGAGTTTCCGGCAAAAGCGGGAGGCCCTTGAAGAGTTCGTCGAGGGCTACGGCCTGGTGATTGACTATGACGGCAAAGCCGAGACGGTCACGCTCACCAGCCAGGCCTCCCTGCGCCGGCTCGAGCGCGAGCAGGTGCAAGACGAAGTGCACGGTGCGCGGATCATCTATCAGAGCAGCGCCGAGTTTTACACGGTCGAGGGCCGCGCCCCGGGCGCGCTCGGCAGCGACCGCGTCCGCATGGTGATCCAGCCACGGCGCAGCGGCAGCCCGGATCCGGGCGGTAGCGCGGCACCCGTCACGCCCGCCGCCGGATCGCCCACCTCCGGCGCGCGGTCAGCAACGGGCGGCGCGGCGAACGCGCCACCCGCCCTGCTGCGCCCGGCCGAGTCGCTGGGCACGACGCAGCCCGGACGCTGAGCCGCACGGTGAGCGCAGCGCCTAGCACCAGTCGGCTCATTGCCACCCAGCTGATGAAGGCCTATCACGGGCGCAAGGTCGTCCGCGATGTGTCGGTTGAGGTCGCAAGCGGTCAGGTGGTGGGACTTCTGGGGCCCAATGGCGCCGGCAAAACCACCTGTTTCTACATGATCGTGGGCCTGGTGCCATGCGATGGCGGCAGCATCACGCTAGATGACCAGCCCATCGGGCGGCTGCCCATCCATCGCCGCGCCCGTCTCGGGCTTGCCTACCTGCCGCAGGAAGCATCGGTGTTTCGCAAGCTCACCGTCGAGGAGAACATCACCGCAGTGCTGGAGCTGCAACGTGATGCTGCCGGCGCGCCACTCGAAAAAGCCGAGATCCGTGAGCGGCTCGATCGGCTGATCGATGAGCTGCAGATCGGCCACATTCGTTCCAATCCGGCGCTCTCGCTCTCGGGCGGCGAGCGCCGTCGGGTGGAGATCGCCCGGGCCTTGGCGAACTCCCCCCGGTTTATCCTGCTGGACGAGCCGTTTGCCGGCGTCGACCCGATTGCGGTCCTCGAGATCCAGCGGATTGTCCGGTTTCTCAAGGATCGTGGCATCGGAGTGTTGATCACAGACCACAACGTTCGAGAAACGCTTGGCATCTGCGACAGGGCTTATATCATTAGGGATGGTACCGTTCTTGCTTTCGGCCGGCCCGATGAAGTCGTTGAAAATGACGACGTGCGGCGCTACTACCTCGGTGAACATTTTTCGATGTAGCGCGGCCGCGGGTGGGCTGCGCAAAACCAGGCCCTGATGAAAACCGCTCTCCAGTTCAAGCTTAGCCAGCAGCTCGCCCTCACCCCGCAGCTTCAGCAGTCTATCCGGCTGCTGCAGCTCTCCACGCTCGAGCTGAATCAGGAGATCGAGCAGATGCTGGCCGAGAACCCGCTGCTTGAACGCGATGACGACCCGCTCGGCGAGTGCGTGAGCATCTCGGCAAACGGCACGCTTGATCCACCGCTGCCGCAGGGTCTCGCTGATCTGGGCGGAACGCCCGCCGAAACCGCCCAGCGCAATGACGAGAGCGATCGAGAGGCTGACACCGACTCGAGCGGCAGCAACTCGGATGGCGATGACGCGCCGGCCGACTGGGGACACGACAGTGGCTCGCGCTCGCAAAACGATGACGACGATGAGCGCGAATACCCGCAGCTGGCGGGCGCCGGGGTCTCGCTGGTTGAGCACCTGCGCGAGCAGCTTTCCGCCACCCGCCTCGAACGCCGCGACCGCGCGCTGATCGAGCTCCTGATCGACGAACTGGATCGCGACGGCATGCTCAACACGAGCCTGGACGAATTCCGCGAGGCGCTGCCCGCCGAGCTCGAGATCGATCCGGACGAAGTGGCGGCCGCGCTCAAGCTCTTGCAGAGCTTTGACCCGCCGGGCGTCGCCGCACGCAACCTCCGGGAATGTCTGCTGCTGCAGCTTGCCCAGACCGGCCATGACGACCCGGAGGTCATGGCAATTGCCCGGGCGATCGTGGTCGACCACCTGGAGCTGCTCGCAGCGCGCGACTTTGTTCGGTTGCGGCGAGTGTTGCAGTGCGACGAAGACAGCCTGCGGCAGGCGCACACACTGATCCGCAGCCTGGAGCCGCGGCCAGGCGCCCGCTTCGGGTCGGATGACGCTGGCTATGTGGTGCCCGATGTCATCGTTCGACGCACACGGGCCGGCTGGACCGCGGTGCTCAACCCCGATGTGATGCCCAAGCTGCGGGTCAACGACATGTACGCCGACATCCTGCGCCGTAATCGCGGCAGCGCCTCGGGCAACCTGTCCGGCCCGCTCCAGGAGGCCCGCTGGATGATCAAGAACATCGCCCAGCGTTTTGACACCATCCTCAGGGTCTCGCAGGCGATCGTGGAGCGCCAGCGCGGCTTCTTCTCACACGGTGCAGTGGCCATGCGCCCGTTGGTTCTCAGGGAAATTGCCGATACCCTGGATTTACATGAATCCACGATTTCACGGGTCACTACGCAGAAGTACATGCTCACACCGCATGGCACATTCGAGCTCAAATACTTCTTCGGAAGCCATGTCGCCACCGACACCGGGGGCGCTGCATCCAGCACCGCAATCCGGGCGTTGATCAAGCAGCTGATCGGCGCCGAAGATGCTCGCCGTCCGCTCTCCGACAGCCAGATCGCCGACATGCTGGGCGAGCAGGGGATCGTCGTGGCCCGCCGCACCGTCGCCAAATACCGTGAGTCGTTACGCATCGCGCCAGTCGCCCAGCGGAAATCGCTCTGATCCTGGCCCGGCGGGGTTGGGCGTGATTGTTGGTCCAGTACAACGCAGGGTGTCCGCCCCTTCGTTGGCGCGCCGCAACATCAGGCATTGTTGCGGCGCAGCAAGATCGTTCGTCGGGAATCCCGGACGCTTGTATACTCGCAGCACTTTTTCCACCGGATTCGCCTTCGATCCGAACGAGCAACCCTGCCGGTCGTCCTCACGGCTGGGTGCGGAGTCAAACTCCATGAGTCGACTGAACCGGTTGCTTGCTCCGACCAATGTCGTGGTCGGCATGTCAGTAACCAGCAAGAAGCGTCTTTTCGAGCAGATCGGTCTGCTGTTCGAAAATCTCTACGGCATTGAGCGCAGCCGGGTATTCGACTCGCTGTTTGCGCGAGAGCGTCTGGGTTCAACCGGACTGGGAGAAGGGGTTGCGATTCCGCACGGGCGCATCAAGGGCCTGCGCGAGGCGCGCGCAGCGGTGGTGCGGCTCACCGACCCCATCGCATTTGACGCCCCCGACGGACAGCCCGTCTCACTGCTGGTTTTTCTGCTGGTGCCTGAACACGCCACCGAAGAGCACCTGGAAATTCTGTCGGAGGTGGCGGAGCTACTCTCCGATCCGGGCATGCGCAGTCAGATGAACTGCGAGGCCGATTGCGAGCGCCTCTATCAGGCGCTGGCGGTGTGGGAGCCCTGCCGCCCTGCGGCCTGAGTTCGGGCGCGCCCCGAAGCGCTAAGCTCTCGCACCATCCGAATCCTGGAGCGCCGCGATGAGCGTCACCGTTGCAGATCTATTTGCCGCCAATGCGGAGGAACTCGGCCTTGCCTGGGTGGCTGGCCGCCCGGGCGAGGCGCGGGAGGTGGCGCATACCGCAGCCGAGCCCGCCGATCTGATCGGCCACCTGAACCTGATCCACCCCAACCGCATCCATGTCTTCGGTCAGCCCGAACTGGATTTCTTTCTGCGCCATGACCCCGCGCGCCAGCAGGGCATCCTCACCGACCTGGTCGCTGGTCACCCGCCCGCCGTCATCGTCGCCGACAGCCTGCAGCCGCCGGGCGCGCTGATCGAGTCAGCCACGCGCGATCGCATGCCACTGATCGCGAGCCCCCTCTCCGCGGCGCGCGTCATCGACACGCTGCGACACTACCTGGGCAAGGCCGCAGCTGAAACCTGTCAGATGCACGGCGTGCTGATGGATGTGCTCGGCATGGGTGTCCTGATCTCGGGCGAATCTGGGCTGGGCAAAAGCGAGCTCGCCCTCGAACTCGTGAGCCGCGGCCACGGACTGGTGGCCGATGATGTGGTCGATCTGAGTCGCATCGCACCCCACACGGTGGAGGGTCGCTGCCCGCCGCTTCTTCGCAATCTTCTGGAAGTCCGCGGGCTGGGCCTGCTTGATATCAGGACGATCTTCGGCGAAACCGCGGTGCGGCCGAAGATGAAGCTCAAGCTCATCGTTCATCTGGTTCGCCGCAGCACCATGGAAAACGAATACCAGCGACTGCCGCTTGAAGCGCTCACCCAGGAAGTGCTGGGCGTACCCATTCGAAAGGTGGTGATTCCGGTGGCCGCCGGTCGCAATCTCGCGGTACTGGCCGAGGCTGCGGTGCGAAGCACCGTGCTCCAGCTGCGCGGCTTCGATACGATGGGTGACTTCGTTGAACGCCAGCGCCAGATGATCGAAACCGGCGGGGGCTAGGTGCTTGACGATTGACCGCACCGCGCTCGCGTAAGATCACTTTATGCGCGTCATACTGATCACCGGCATTTCCGGTTCCGGTAAATCGATCGCCCTGCGGGTGCTCGAAGATGACGGCTTTTTCTGCATCGATAATCTGCCGGTCCGTTTTCTTCAGGAAGTGATCGGGCACATGAGCGAACAGGGCGCCGAGCGGGTCGCGGTGGCCATCGATTCGCGCGGTGGGCGCGAACTCGCTGAGCTGCCGTCGCTCGCCCACGGACTGAGCCGTTATGGCCACGACGTGAAGGTGCTGTTTCTCGATGCGCGTAACGACACCCTGATCCAGCGTTACTCGGAAACCCGGCGACGCCACCCGTTGTCATCAGCAAGCCCCGGCACAGCGGTGCCCACGCTTACCGAATCGATCGCACACGAACGCGAACTGCTGTCCGAGCTGGAGGGCCTGGGCATCTCCATCGACACCAGCGATCTGCATCCAAACGTATTGCGCACCTGGGTGCGCGACGTGGTCGGATCCAACCGCGCGGCGCTCACCCTGCTGTTCGAATCCTTTGCGTACAAAACCGGCGTGCCCCTTGACGCTGATCTGGTCTTCGATGTGCGATGCCTGCCCAATCCGTTCTACGTGCCGGCATTGCGCCCGCTCACTGGCCTGGACCGCGCGGTGGCCAGTTACCTCGATGGCATCTCGGCCGTGCAGCAGATGGTGGGCGATGTCACGCGTTTTCTCGAGAACTGGCTGCCGCACTACATCCTCGAGAACCGGAGCTACCTCACCGTGGCAGTGGGCTGCACCGGCGGTCAGCATCGCTCGGTGTACTGCGTCGAGCGACTCGCTGCCCATTTTCGCGACCGGGAACAGGTGCTGGTCCGGCACCGCGGGGTCGCCATGCGCGAGCAGGCTGCAGGCGCTCACCGATGAGCGCGAACCTCCTGACGCTACCGATTTTTCCGCTAGGCACCGTTCTCTTTCCGGGCGGGGTGCTGCCGCTGCGTATTTTCGAGGCGCGCTACATGGACATGGTGCGCGAATGCATGAACCGTTCGCACCCGTTCGGCGTGTGCCTCATCACGCAGGGCCGGGAAGTCGGCACGCCCGCTGATCATGAATCAACCGGCTGCATGGCGCGCATCGACGACTGGGACATGACCGAGCCGGGTGTGCTGCAGCTGCGCACCGTGGGCACGTCCCGCTTCACCGTGATTGAGCGAACCGTGGAGGCAAACGGGTTGATCCGCGCCACGGTCGAGTTGATCGAAGATGATCCTGAAGTCCCGGTTCCCGCGGAGCTCGCCGCCTGCTCGATCCTGATGCGTCGCGTGATCGACGACATCTGCGCCCGCGAGCCTGAACCGGCTCGCCGAATCCTGGCTGAGCCCTACTCACCCGAGGCCGCAGGCTGGACTGCCAACCGGCTGGCCGAACTTCTTCCGCTCTCAATACCGTCGCGGCATATGCTGATGGCGCTCACCGATCCGCTTCGCCGACTCGCGCTGATCCACGAAATCCTGCAGCGCGAACAGGTGATCTGAGGGCCCTACCCGCCGTCCGTCGGGTCACGCCGCTTCCGCAGAGCCGGGGCAGGTCCAACCGGTAACGCGAGTTGCTCAAGAAGACCACGCACGGGCTGCGGCAATGCCTGCTGACCGGCTGTGGCTCGGGCAATCCATTGCGTCTGCGACTCGTTAGCAAGCACGCCGCCGCGACCCACCTCGATCAGGATCGGATGCGCGATCAGGCGAAAGTGGGTAAACGCATGGTGCACCGGGGCAAGCGCCGTCACCCGCCAGGGCGTGACACCAAAGCGCGCCGCAGCGGCCTCGGCTGCGCGCTCGCGCTCGTCTGGGGCCACCTCGGGAAAGCTGAGTAGCCCACCCCAGATGCCGACTGGCGGTCGGCGCTCAAGAAGTACCGAATCCTGATCCAGGATCACCAGCCAGCCGGCCTCGCGAACCGGCGTCGCGCGGGGCGGTCGTGCCGTCGGCAACAAAGCCTGACGACCCTCGATCCGCGCGACGCAGCTCGCCGCCACCGGGCAACTGTCGCAACGCGGGCGCGAGCGCACACAGGTCTGCGCCCCCAGGTCCATGAGACCCTGCGTGTAGCGTTCGATATCGCGCTCGGGGAGTTCACGCTGGGCGATCGCCCAGAGCCTCTGTTCGACCTGTCGTTCGCCGGGCCAGCCGGCTACCCCGAAGTGCCGGCAAAGTACGCGTTTCACATTGCCATCCAGGATTGCCGAGCGCTCGCCGAATGCGAACGCGGCGATGGCCGCGGCCGTGGAGGGTCCGATTCCCGGCAGCTCGGCAAGCGCCGCGGCCGATTCGGGAAAGCGCCCGCCGTACTGCGAAACCACGCTCTGGGCGCAGCGGTGAAGATTACGCGCACGGCTGTAGTAACCGAGCCCGCTCCAGAGTTCCATCACCCGCTCGAGCGGCGCCGCGGCGAGCGCCGCCACATCGGGAAAGCCGTCAAGAAACCTGAGGTAATAGGGAATGACGGTGCGCACCTGCGTCTGCTGCAACATCACCTCTGAAAGCCAGATGCGATAGGGGTCGCGAGTGCCCTGCCAGGGGAGGTCGTGCCGCCCGAACTGCACCTGCCAGCGAACGATTCCTGCGGCGAAAGCGTGCCCGGCTGTCATCGGCTGAGGCTCCTGCCAGGCCTAGCGCGGCTGACAGGTCGCGCAGAAGTAGGTGGCGCGCTGCTGCTGGCGGATGAGCTTGACCGGCGCTGCACACACCCTGCAGGGTTCTCCCGCACGGCCATAGACACCGCAGTCGAGCTGGAAATAGCCGCCGCTGCCATCGGACCCCACAAAATCGCGCAGACTGCTGCCGCCCCGCTCAATCGCTTCGGCCAGTGTGGCGCGGATGGCCTGCGCCAGGCGATCGCAGCGGGCACGGGACAGCCGGGCCGCGGCGACCGTCGGTCGGATACCGGCGCGAAACAGGCTTTCCGACGCATAGATGTTGCCTACGCCCACCACGCAGTGCCCGGCAAGGAGCCATTGCTTGACCGCCACCCGCCGACCGCGCGACGCACGGTAGAGCCAGGCCCCATCGAAACGCGCATCAAACGGCTCGATACCCAGGCTCGCGAGAAGGCCGTGAGCCACGACCGGGCCGTCGGAGGCGTCATGCCAAAGCATGGCGCCAAAGCGTCGGGGGTCGTTGTAGCGCAGCATTCCGCGGTCAGTGACGATATCGACATGATCGTGCGCGATGAGGGGCGGGGCCTGCGAAAACCAGCGCAGCGTGCCGGACATGCCCAGGTGAACGATCAGCGTGCCGCTTCCAACATCGAAGAGCAGGTATTTGCCTCGCCGCTCAACCGCCAGCACGGTGCGACCCGCGAGCCTCGCTTCGAGATCGGCGGGCACTGGCCAGCGCAGCCGCGCTTCGCGGACCTGCGCGGCGCGTACTGTCGCGCCGCGTACTTGCGGTCCGAGACCACGGCGCACAACTTCAACTTCGGGCAATTCAGGCATTGACAGGGTCAGTTGGGGTCCTTGCTTGCGAGCCAGTGTAATTGAACCTACCATCCGGACATGATGGCTGTGCCCGGAACGGGTATTGCGGCCCCCTATCCCCTAATCGCCTGCCCCCTCATACCCATGAATTCACCCGGCCGACGGCTCGGCTCGCTGATGGTTCGCTTCCTGCCCGCAGCGCTTATCGCAGGGGCGGCAGGGCTTGCGGTCGCGCAGGCGCCCGCCGATCAGGCACCGGCCACCGCCTCCGCGCGCGCGCTACCCGAGATCGACCTCTCGCCTCAGATCCTGTTCCAGGTGCTGGCAGCCGAGATCGCCGCCCAGCGCGGAGAAGTTGGAAGCTCTGCTGCCACGTACCTGTCGCTTGCCCGGCGCACCCGCGACCCCCGCCTCGCACAACGCGCGACCGAGCTCTCGCTTGCCGCGCGCGCGCCCGACCGGGCACTCATCGCCGCACGTTTGTGGCTCGAGATCGAACCCTCATCGCGGCTCGCTTCGCAGACCGTCGATGCGTTACAGCTCAGCACCGGTGCCCTCTCAACGGCCGAGCCCACACTGCGGACCCGACTCGAACGGGCCCGCCGCGATGGCACCCTGCCGCAGACTTATGAAAGCCTGCAGGCGGCGCTCCTTCGTGCACCCGACAAGAAGCAGGCGCTTGCGCTTCTCGAACGCCTGGCAGCCCCCGATCAGGCGGTTGCCGCCGCCCGGCTCGCACTCGCCGCGATCGCCTCCGCGGCCGACGCGCATGAACGCGCTGCAGCCGAGGCCGCTGAGGCATATCGGCTCTCGCCTGATGATGAGAACACCGCAGTCATGGCCGCGCGCTACGGCGCGCGCGCCCCCGGTGGCATGAACAACGCGCTCACGCTTCTCGAACAGTATCTTGCCCGTCAGCCGCGCTCGCTCGAGGCACGATTCACGCTCGCGCGCCTCCTCTCCCAGGCGGGTCGCGCTGATGATGCGCGCGCCCAGTTCGAAGCCGCACTTGCACTCGACCCCACCAATCCGGTGATCCTGTTTTCACTCGCCCAGGTGGCGGCACAAGCCGGCCAGAGCAGCCTTGCCCGGGGTTATCTTCAGCGCTATCTCGATCTGCCGGCAGAAATCGCTCGCGACAACGCGATCGCCATGTTGTTCCTCGGTCAGATCGCCGAAGAGGAAAAGCGCTTCGAGGACGCCATCGGCTGGTATGCAAAGATCGATTCCGGCGAGCAGGTCGACACCGCGCGCATCCGGCGGGCGCTCCTCCTCGGACGGCTCAAGCGGATCGATGAAGCGCTCTCCGTGCTTCGGGAAGGCATCCCCGACGACCCGCGCGCGCGCGCCCGCCTCATCACTGTTGAGGCCCAGGTACTGCGGGAAGCGGGCCGGTATGCCGATGCCTTCAAAGTGCTTGACGACGCGCTCACGCGCCAACCCGACGACACCGACCTGCTCTATGACCACGCAATGGCCGCTGAAAAGGTCAACCGGCTCGATCTGCTCGAGGCAAGCCTTCGGAAGCTGATCGAGGCCAAGCCCGATCATGCCCACGCCTACAACGCCCTTGGCTACACACTCGCCGATCGCAACCTGCGGCTGGGCGAGGCGCAGCGCCTGATTGAGAAAGCGCTCGAGCTTGCGCCCGACGATGCACACATCCTCGACAGCATGGGCTGGGTGCTGTTTCGGCGAGGCGATCTCGAGGGCGCGATCCGCTATCTGCGCAAGGCGTTCGCGCTTCGCGCCGATGTCGAGATCGGCGTACATCTGGGCGAGGTCCTGTGGCAGGCGGGCATGCAGGACGAGGCAAGGCGGCTGTGGCGCGAGGCGCGTGAGCGCGAACCTGCCAATGAAGTGCTCCGCGAGACACTCGTCCGGCTCAACATCACCCTATGAACACGGCCCGGTGGGCCAGCGATGTAGCGACGACCGTGCGCGCCGCCGCTACGCCGCGTCGCGGCGCACTGGCTGCGCTCTCTGCTGTGCTTGCGCTCGGAGGCTGCGCCGCGCTGGCCCCCGATGCCACACCGCCCGAGCCCACGCGCAGCGCCGCACCCACTGAATGGTCCGGCCGGTTTGCCGCGCTCTACACACAGCCCGGCACACCGGGTGAGACGCAGAACGCAAGCGGGCGGTTCAGGCTCACTCAACGTGACGGTAAGACGCTGCTCGAGTTGTCCACCCCCATCGGCCAGACCATCGCGCAGGCACAGGTCGACCCTCAGGGCGCACGGCTCACCGATCATCAGGGCCGCCACTACCAGGCAGCGTCGGTCGAGGCCCTCACCGAGCAGCTTTTCGGCTGGCGCGTTCCGGTGCTGCGCCTGCCTGCCTGGCTGCAGGGACAGTTCGGGCCCGCCGGTCAGGCAGGTCCCGGACAGAGCTGGGCCGGACACGAGGCGGGCTGGGAACTGAAGGTTGAAAATTGGCTCGATGACCGCTCGGTTCGCACGCTCCAGCTGTCCTGGCCCGCACTGGGCGTTGCCGCCGATCGCCGAATGCGGCTGCGGCTGATCGTGGACGCCGCTTCATGATCACCGAACTTCGCCATCTGCCGGCGCCAGCCAAGCTGAACCTGTTCCTGCATGTGACGGGCCGCCGGGCCGATGGCTATCACCTGCTTGAGACCGTGTTCGATATGGTCGACCTGCACGACCGGATCCATCTGCGCGTTCGGCACGATGGCGTGATCAGGCGTTTGGGAACGCTTCCCGGCATTGATCCCGACACCGACCTGACGGTGCGCGCAGCGCATCTGCTCGCCCGACAGACCCGATGTCCGCTGGGCGTTGACATCGAACTCGACAAGCGGATTCCCATCGGCGGCGGCCTGGGCGGCGGGAGTTCCGATGCGGCAACCGTACTCATGGGCCTCAACCGGTTATGGGCGCTCGGGCTCACCCCCAACCAGCTCGCCCCGATCGGCGCGCAGCTGGGCGCTGACGTGCCGTTCTTCATTTTCGGTGAAACCGCCTACGCCACGGGTGTGGGCGACGAGCTTACTGCGTGCCCGCAACCCGCGCGATGCTACGTCCTGATCGCTCCCGGTGTGGGGGTCGCAACACCCCGGGTTTTCGCGGATCCCGGTTTGACACGCGATACGAAACCGCTCAAAATCGACGGTCTTTTGCGAGGCCAGTCGGTCTTTTGCGGAAGGAACGATCTCGAGCCGGTTGCCTCGCGACTGGAAGCAAAGGTTTCAGCAGCGCTTTCGCTTCTTCGTGATGCGGCCCGTTCGGTCGGGATTGATCCGGGGCTTACCCGAATGAGTGGGTCGGGCTCCACGGTTTTTCTACCGGTTCCGGAAGATCATTTGGCTGCCGTTGTCCGCTTTCTGGATTCCGGCAACAGGCTCTGCGAAGGGGCTTCCGTCCATGTGGTCAGGTCGGTTGCGCGGCATCCGCTTCGCAGTTGGGCGTTTGCCTGAAAGGCTTCGATTCAGCCGGTTGCCCTGCAACAGGCCGATCTGGGCAGAATCACCACATTGGGGAGTCGCCAAGTTGGTTAAGGCACCGGATTTTGATTCCGGCATGCGTAGGTTCGAATCCTACCTCCTCAGCCAAACCCTCCGTGCCGGCGGCCGCTAAAAAACCCGTCGGCGCTTCGTCTGCGCATTCATCAGGTGGTTCTTCGATGCTCTCAGGATACCGTCGTCACGCGGAGTCGTTGTCGCCCGAGGGCCTGATGGTGTTCACCGGCAATGCCAATCCCAGGCTTGCCGCTGACATCGCCCACCACCTGCACCTTAAACTCGGTAAAGCAACCGTTGGCCGCTTTTCTGACGGCGAGGCCATGGTCGAAATCCTCGAGAACGTGCGCGGCAAAGACGTGTTCGTGGTGCAGTCCACGTGCGCGCCTACCAACGACAACCTCATGGAAGTGATGATCATGGTCGATGCGCTCAAGCGCGCATCGGCCGGTCGCATCACGGCTGCACTGCCTTATTTTGGCTATGCGCGCCAAGACCGGCGCGTGCGCTCGTCGCGGGTGGCCATCAGCGCCAAGGTCGTGGCCAACATGCTGCAGATCGCAGGCGTTGACCGCGTCCTCACCATGGACCTGCACGCTGATCAGATCCAGGGATTCTTCGATATCCCGGTGGACAACATCTACGCAGCCCCGGTCATGCTCGCCGATTTGCATAAGTCGCCTTATGACGATCTGCTGGTGGTCTCGCCCGATGTGGGCGGCGTGGTCAGGGCGCGCGCCATTGCCAAGCGTATCGACTCCGATCTGGCCATCATCGACAAGCGCCGGCCCAAAGCCAATGTATCCGAGGTCATGAACATCATCGGCGATGTGTCGAACCGCACCTGCGTCATCATGGATGACATCGTCGACACCGCCAACACGCTGGTCAAGGCAGCAGCGGCGCTAAAAGAGCATGGCGCAAAGCGGGTGATCGCCTACTGCACGCATCCGGTGCTGTCGGGTGCGGCCGTCGATCGGGTCAAGGATCCGGCACTCGATGAGCTGGTTGTGATCGACACCATCCCGCTCTCTGCCGAAGCGCGCGCCTGCGGCAAGATCCGCGTGCTGTCCTGCGCACAGTTGTTTGCAGAAACCATATTGCGCATCAACCGCGCTGATTCGGTGTCTTCGCTGTTTGTGGATTGATCACCGTCTCCCGAGGTACTGAAGCCCAGATTTTTCAAGGTGCCCGCGGCAGCCGTCGCGGGTGTGTCAGCAACGCCCGGTGTCCTGGTCGCGGGTTCCGGGTTCAGCGAGTCGCAAGGCTCGCATTTGAAAGGAGTGCACGATGAAAGTCGTCGCCACCACACGCAAGGAGCAGGGATCGAGTGCGAGCCGCCGCCTGCGTCGCAGCCAGCAGGTTCCCGGCATTCTCTATGGCGGAAGCAACGAGCCCACGCCCATTGCCATTGAACACAACCCGCTCTACCACGCGCTTCGCGTTGAGACCTTCCACTCGTCCATTCTCGACATGGAGCTCGACGGACAACCGGAACAGGTGCTGCTGCGCGCGATCCAGTGGCATCCCTACCGTCAGCAGGTCATGCATATCGACTTCCAGCGCGTGTCCGCTGATCGCCCGATCCACATGCGTGTGCCGCTCCATTTCCGCAACCAGGAAGCCTCGCCCGCGGTCAAGCAGTCCGGCGGCATCGTTGGCCACGTGTTGACCGAAATCGACATCACCTGCCTGCCCAAAGATCTGCCGGGCTTCATCGACGTCGACCTCAGCAACCTCGAGTCTGGCAAGCCGCTCCACGTCCGTGACATCCAGTTCCCGGCAGGGGTCTCGCCGGTGCTGCGCGCGAAAGAAAACCCGGTAGTGGCCACGGTCACCATCCCGGGCGCGGAAGAGGCACCCGCGGCGACACCCGCAGCTGCGCCCGCGGCGGCGCCGGCCGCCAAGGGGGCACCCGCCGCCAAGGCTGCCCCGGCCGCCAAGCCCGCTGCCAAGAAGTAATCAGGGCCTCGCCTGCCCTCGGGGTGCTCGCATGCATCCCGAGGGACTCCTCCCATGAGCGGTATCCGCCTGATAGCAGGGCTCGGTAACGTCGGCGCCGAATACGACGACACGCGCCACAATGCCGGCTTCTGGTTTCTTGATGCGCTCGCTCGCGCGCACGGGGCAATATTTGCCCGTCAAAGCAAGTTTTTTGGTGATGTCGCCCGTCTCAATGCTGGCGGCGAGCCGGTCCACCTGGTCAAACCCACCACGTTCATGAACCGGTCCGGGCAGGCGGTCGCCGCGCTGGCCGGTTTCTATCGAATTCCACCGGAAGCCGTGCTGGTGATCCATGACGAACTCGATCTGATGCCTGGCATCGCCAAGCTCAAGCAGGGGGGCGGTCACGCGGGTCATAACGGTTTGAAGGACATCACCGCCCGGCTCGGTTCAGCCGCCTTCTGGCGCATGCGGATTGGCATCGGCCATCCACGCACGCTTCTGCTCGAGCAGGCGGTCATTGATTTCGTGCTGCATCGGCCCTCGCGCGATGATCGTGCGCGGATTGATCAGGCGATTGACGCGGGGCTTGGCTGTATTCCCGACCTGCTCGCAGGCCGAATCGAACAAGCCATGAAAACGCTGCACACCCAGTCGAAGGGCTGAACCGCTTGCGCGCGCTCTGTTCGGCGCAGGCGAGCGCTGAACCGAGTGGGCCGGCGTCAGAAGCGTTCGTTGGCCACGCCCGCTGGCACATGGCCCGCCGGCCCGAAACGCGCGGCCTGCTGCACATGACCGGTCTGGTCATCAAAAAAGAAATCGGGCTCGAATTCCTTCAGGAAGGGCCCTTTGCCAAGCCCCCCTAGGAACATCGCTTCGTCAACGCCCACTCCCCAGGCCATGAGGGTGCGGATTGCGCGTTCGTGAGCAGGAGCGCTGCGGGCGGTGACCAGCGCAGTTCGGATCCGCATGGGCGCGCCCGAGCCGCCACGCAGCCGATGGAGCGCTTCGAGTAGCGGCTTGAACGGGCCGGGTGGCAGCGGATTGGCCGCGCGGTCGGCCTCGTGGCGCTGAAAGGCATCGAGCCCGCTCGCCTGATAGACCCGCTCCGATTCATCGGAAAACAGCACGGCATCACCGTCGAAGGCAATCCGAATCTCATCAGGGTGCGACTCAGAGGCCTTCACCGACTCAGGAAACACGCGAGCAGCGGGAAAGCCCGCCTCGAGCGCCGCGCGCACATCGTCTGAATTGGCCGAAAGAAACAGGTTGGCCGCGAGCGGCACCAGGTAAGGCCAGGGGGTGCGGCCACTGGTGAACACACCGCGCTCGAGCCGTAGCCCCTCGTGGCGCGCCGAGCGGAACACTCGGAGTCCGCTCACGGGGTCATTGCGAGAGAGCACGACGACCTCGATCCGACGCCGCTCGGGCGGGCAATCGCCGGGATCGAACGCGAGCAGCTTCTTCACCAGCGCATGGGCGACACCCGGGGCGGCCGGCTGCTCGAGGCGGTCGCGCTGCAGCGCCATGTAGGCCTGCGCGTCGCCCCCCTCGAAAACACGGTTCTCTTCCTCGAAATCGAATACCGCGCGCGAGGAGATCGCGACAACGAGCTTGCCTTCCAGGGTGGGTGCCATGATGAGAGGAGAGAGTAGGCATTGTTGGCGGTTGACGCAATCGGTGCGGGTATCGCTCGACCGGATCGCAGTCGACTTAGTGGGGCTTTGCCCGGGCGCGCGAGGCCCCCAGCGGACCTGCGCCTTGACCCAGCAGGCCGGACGGCGCTACCGTCGGCCTCCTTAAGATTTCGAGATACCCCGATGAATGTCGCCGCCGACCCCGACCGCGTGCCCCTGATTACTGACGAGCTCGACGAACTTCACGCCATTGCGGGGCTCAACGCCCAGCGCATCATCGAACTCGGATGCGGACCGGCCGACATGGCGCGCCGACTGGCCAAGCGGTTTCCAAACTGCTCAATTGCCGCGCTCGAGATTGACGCGGTTCAACATCAGAAAAACCTCGCGAACCCGCAGCCCGGCATCGAGTTCATCGAAGCAGGCGCGCAGGCCGTTCCGTTTGCCGAGGCGAGCTTCGATCTGGCGATCATGCTGAAGTCGCTCCATCATGTGCCGCTTTCCCTCATCGATCAGGCGATTGGCGAGGTGGCGCGCGTGGTCAAGCCCGGCGGCCTTTTTTATGTGTCCGAGCCGGTCTATGGCGGCGCCTTCAATTCGCTGATTCGCCTTTTCAACGACGAGGGGGTCGTGCGCGCCGCCGCGCAACGCGCGCTTGATCAGGCGATCGCGCAGACCGGCCGGTGGCGACAGATTGCCGAGCGGCGCTTCGGACTCTCCAGCACCTTTCCAAATTTCGAAGCGTTCGAAACCAAGCAGATGCGGCCAAGCTACGCCGACCATCGCCTGGACGACGCCAAGGTCGCCGAGGTGCGGGCGGCTTTTGAGCCCTTCATGACCGCGGGTGGCGCCACCTTCGTGCGGCCCCTCCATGTGCGGGTACTCACCCGCCTCCCCAACTGAAGCGCATCAGTACAATGGCGCTCCCCGCCGCGGCGTCTGCGCCGCGAGCAGCTCCGAAGGAATCGCCATGTCGCTGAAATGCGGAATCGTCGGCCTGCCCAATGTCGGCAAGTCCACGCTGTTCAATGCGCTGACCAAGGCCGGCATCGCTGCCGAGAATTATCCTTTCTGCACCATCGAGCCCAACGTCGGCATTGTGGAAGTACCCGACCCACGGCTTGCCGCGCTCGCTGAGATCGCAAAGCCCCAGCGCGTGCTGCCCGCGACCGTCGAGTTCGTTGACATCGCAGGACTGGTCGCGGGCGCCTCCAAGGGCGAAGGTCTGGGCAACCAGTTCCTCGCCAACATTCGGGAGACTGACGCGATCGTGCATGTGGTGCGTTGCTTCGAAGACAGTAACGTGATCCACGTGAGCGGCAAGATCGATCCGCTCTCCGATATCGAAATCATCAACACCGAACTCGCGCTCGCCGATCTGGCCACAGTCGACAAGGCGCTGGTGCGCTACACAAAAGTGGCGCGTGCCGGCGGCGACAAGGAGGCGCAGCGTCTGGTTGCCGCGCTCGAGAAATGCATGGCCGTCCTGAACGAAGCCAAGCCGGTGCGCTCGCTCGACCTATATGACGAAGAGCGGGCGGTGTTAAAGCCCCTCTGCCTGATCACGGCCAAGCCCACGATGTATGTGGCCAACGTGAAGGAGGGCGGCTTTGCCGACAATCCTCACCTCGAGGCGGTGATGCGTCACGCCGCCAGCGAAAACTCAGTGGTCGTGCCCGTGTGTGCTGCGATCGAAGCTGAAATCGCTGATCTGTCCGACGACGACAAGATGGTGTTCCTCGCCGACATCGGCATGGAAGAACCAGGGCTGAACCGGGTGATCCGCGCGGCCTTCAAACTCCTGGGTCTGCAAACCTATTTCACCGCCGGCGAAAAAGAGGTGCGGGCCTGGACCGTGCGCGTGGGCGCCACCGCTCCGCAGGCCGCCGGGGTGATCCATACCGACTTCGAGCGCGGCTTCATTCGCGCAGAAACCATCGCCTACGACGAGTACATCGCCTGCAAGGGCGAAAACGGCGCCAAGGACAAAGGCAAGATGCGCCTGGAGGGGAAAGACTATGTGGTCCGCGATGGTGATGTCATGCACTTCCGGTTCAACGTCTGAAACCATCACTTCGCGAGGAACCCTGCCATGCCAGTCAATCTGAACACTGGAAACACCGCCTACTCCGTCAACAACAGTCGTATTGAGAAGTTCCTGGGCGCAGCCGATCGCGACGCAGCGCTGCGGATGGGTGGCTGGGACCGATTCAAGGACTACTTCCGGGCCGATAACAACAAGAAGGCCACC
>JAGWXN010000328.1 GCA_018969885.1 Betaproteobacteria bacterium
ATCAGGTCGATGCCTTCCTGGTCATGCACCGTGATGGCCGGGTTGAGGTTTATGTCGGCAAGGTGGACCTGGGAACCGGCACCCGGACCGCACTATCCCAGATCGCCGCCGAGGAACTCGATGTGCCGTTCTCCCGCATCACCATGCACATGGGTGATACCGGCACCACACCAGATCAGTGGCTCACTGGCGCCAATCTCACCATACAGCAGGGTGGGGGCGAGCTGCGCCGCGCCTGTGGCACCGCGCGCGCCGCGCTATTGGGCCGTGCAGCCGAGCGCCTGAAGGTGGCAGCCTCGGATCTGGTCGCCTCCGATGGCGTGATCCGGGTTCGCAATGATGCGTCGAAGTCGGTTACCTACGGCGAACTGATCGGTGACGGACGCTTCGAGCTCAAGATCAACGACAAGATCCAACTGAAGGCGCCCGCCGATTACAAGGTGATCGGAAAATCGATCGCCCGGGTGGATATTCCCGATAAGGTCACCGGCAAGTTTGAGTTCGTTCAGGATGTACGGGTGCCCGGCATGCTGCACGCGCGCGTCATTCGTCCCGATGACATCGGCGCCAATCTGCTGTCGTTTGATGATTCGGCCGCGCGCAAGGTGCGGGGCTATGTCCAGACCGTTCGCAAAGGCAATTTCCTGGCGGTGCTGGCCAGTGATGAGTGGGCTGCGATCAAGGCTTCGCGCGAGGTATCGGTCAACTGGGGCGCGGCGCAGCTTCTGCCCGAGCAGTCCACGGTGTTCCAGACCTGGCGCCAGCGCCATGTCGCCAAGGAAGAGGCTACGCAGAAGGCCGGTGATATCGCCGCGGGTCTCTCTGCGAGCGCGAAACGGATCAAGGCAAGCTACGAGTTTGCAGTGCAGACGCATGCGTCGCTTGGGCCCTCTTGCGCAGTGGCTGACTTCAAGGACGGCAAGCTCCTGGTGTGGTCCGCGTCTCAGGCTACGCACTCGATGATGGACGAACTCGCTGGCATCACGGGCGTGCCGCGCAATGCGATCCGGCTTGTCTACTGCGAAGGCTCAGGCTGCTATGGCCGCAATGGCCACGAAGACGCCACGGCCGATGCTGCGTTGCTCGCCACGCTGGTGGGTAAGCCGGTGCGTGTGCAATGGATGCGTGACGATGAAACCGCACGGGCCCCGAAGAGTCCGCCACGAGCGATGGACTTCGAAGCGGGACTGGATGCGCAGGGCAACGTGATCGCCTGGAAGGGTGATTTCCACATCGCGCTCAATCACATCGCTGCGTTCAAGCCCTTGGACTTTCCGCTGCTCGCCGCGACCGATATTGGCCAGAGCAAGCCCGGCAACTGGGTCGGATTCCTGTTCCAGAATGCCGGACAGCCGTATCCGTTTCCGAATGTTGCGGTGAACACCCGGCACATCTCCGAGGCGTTCTTCCGCTCATCGCATCTGCGCTCACCGGGTCGTATCGAAAACAGTTTCGCCAACGAGTCGTTCATGGATGAGCTGGCTTTTGCCGCCAAGGCTGATCCGGCTGAGTACCGGTTGCGCGTGTTGAAGGATGCGCGCGGCCTGGAGGCGCTTCGCGCCGTGCTGAAGAAAGCGGGCTGGCAGACGCGGGTGGGCCATAACGCAGCCGGCGGCTCCGGCGATGTACTGAAAGGTCGGGGCGTTTCTTACGTGCGTTACAACAATGCCACCACCTATGTGGCGGCAGTGGCCGAGGTTGAAGTGCAGCGCAAGACCGGCGAGGTACGCGTGACGCGGGTCTGCGTGTCGCACGATTGCGGTCAGATCATCAATCCCGACGGTCTCATCAACCAGATCGAGGGTGGCGTGATCCAGACCGTCAGCCGTACGCTCATGGAGCAAGTCAACTGGACGCGCGCGCGGGTCACGAGCGTGGACTGGGCGAGCTACCCGATCCTTCGCTTCCATGACGCGCCCAAGGTGGAGGTGGTGCTGATCGACCGGCCGACCGAACAGCCCTGGGGCGCCGGCGAGCCCACGCCCACCGCCATTCCAGCGGCAGTCGCCAATGCCATTTTCGATGCCACCGGTGCGCGTTTGCGCTCGGTGCCGATCACCCCGGAAAAGGTGAAGGCCGCGATGGCAGAAGGACCTGCTCGCGCTTGACGCGTAGCGTTCAAGTTCGAGGTGAGAGGCTGCGGCCCGGCGTGCGAGCGTCGGGCCGCAGCCGTTTCAGTGGAACCGGGACGGCTCAACTCGCGAGCGTGATCTTCGCGTCGCGAATCACCTCGCCCCAAAGTTTGAAGTCAGCCCGCATGGCCTCCGCAATGCCGTCCGGCGGGATCGTTCCCGCTTCCTCGATGCCAGCCTTGGCGAGGGCAGCCACCACTTCGGGTTCGGCAATGACCGCGCGAAGCGCGCGACGTAGCGTGTCGAGCGCCACCTGCGGAATGCCTGCGGGCGCAACAAAACAGTTCCAGGGCTTGGCATCAAAACCGTCAAACCCCTGCTCTGCGATACTGGGTACATCCGGCAGCACGCTGATGCGCTGCCTCATGGCGCCCCCGAGCGCAACGAGTTTCCCCGCCTGGATGTGCTGCAGCGCCGGCCCCACCGTGGAGACCGCCAGATCCACCTGCCCGCCGAGCAGGTCCGCCACATATTGCACCGCACCCTTGTAAGGCACGTGGTTCATCTGGATGCCGGCGCGAAGCTTGAAAAGTTCGGCGATCAGGTGATGCGGTGACGCGATGCCGGCGCTCGCATGGTTGATCTTGCCCGGATTGGCCTTGGCATAGGCCACCAGTTCGCGAATCGAGCGCGCTGGCAGGCTGGGGTGCGCCACCATCACAAACGGAATCGCTCCCAGGTGGGCGAGCGGGACATAGGCATTGATCGGGTCGTAGCTGATCTTGCGCAGATTCGGCACGTAGGCGAAACCGGTGCTGTCGTAGAGAAGGAAGGTGTAGCCATCGGGGGTGGCCCGGGCGCCGGCTTCGTTCCCGATCATCGTACTGGCACCGGGCTTGTAGTCGAGAATGACGGGCTGGCCGAGAATTTTTTCAAGTCGGCCCGAGACGATGCGGGACCATGAGTCCGCGCCGCCGCCCGCCGGGTAGGGCACGATCAGTCGCACGGGCTTGTCGGGCCAGGACTGGGCACGAACCCAGGGCGTAGCAAACACAGGCGTGCTGGCAATCGCGCCAATGACGCGGCGGCGGTAGGAATTTCGGGTGGTCATGGTCTCGCTCCTTCTGGATCGTGTGGGAGGTCGTTTGGTTTGGCGCACGGGCAATGGATACGGTGCCTGTGCTCCGCCCGGTTCGGCCGTCTGTCGCTTTGCGGGCACAACGACTGTGCCCCGTGTCAATCCCGGGTTACAATGTCGATGCTAGACGCATACCCGTTTTCTCTCAATCGGCGCTTTGGTTGCGCGCTGTCGGCTTGTTCGGCGGTCCGGTCAATCCCCTTAGGTGAGTTTTCGTGGGTGTTTCTGCACGTCGTGCATGCATCCCGCGTGTACGAAAACTCTCCAGAGGAAATCAACATGTCCAGGGAAACCGGCATCGTCAAATGGTTCAACGAAAGCAAAGGCTTCGGCTTCATCGCTCCTGATAACGGCGGCAAAGATCTGTTCGCCCATTTCAAGGAAATCGAAGGCTCGGGCTTCCGCACCCTTCAGGAAAACCAGAAGGTGGAGTTCGAAGTGGTTCAGGGCCAGAAAGGCCCCGCCGCTTCGCGGATTCGTCCGGTCTAAATCAGCCCGGATAGCATCCTCACCAGATCGACGGTCGGGCGGCCGGTGGCCGCTTCGATCGCGCTCTGGTGGACCGGCAGATTGGTGCACT
>JAGWXN010000329.1 GCA_018969885.1 Betaproteobacteria bacterium
CACTTAAATAAATTTTTAATTGCTTGGATCGTGAAATCAAGCGTCAATTTTTTACGATATAGCGCGGACACGTTTTGACTTCGTCAATTGAATCTTTCCTTTGACAGGACTCACCTTTTCGAGCCACCCGGAGAGTTAGACTGGGCGTTGATTCGAGGTTGTAGCAGAAGTCCTGGTTTGTCGATCTCCGGTGTAGGGAGGCCTTGGCCGACTGGAACCGGAGATCGTGCCAACTGGGCCACATAATCCGCCGGACTCCGATACCCAAGCTGACTATGGGGTGCTGAGTGTTGTACTTGATACGAAAGTCCTCAATCACCACCCTCGCTTCCGTCAAAGTCCATAGTTGTTCCCGGTTCAGGCACTCATCACGGAAGCGCTCGTGGAACGACTCCACAAAGCCGTTCTGCCATGGGCTAGCCGGCTCAATGTAGATGGTCTTGATCTTCTCCTTGGCTAACCAAACCTGAAGCTCCTTGGCGATAAATTCTGACCCGTTGTCGGACCGGATAATCTCAGGAGCCCCATGTTGAGCCACCGTCTTTTTCATCCACGCAATCACATCCGCTGATTTCAACGCAGGATCCGGCAGCAACACATGGCACTCCCGTGTATATTCATTCAAAACGGTCAGTATCCGCAACGAACCCCACGTTGAGTGGCATCGGAAATAACATCCCACGTCCAGACATGCCCTCGATGGGTCGCCCTTGTCGGTGAATCTGTCGAGCGTCCTCACCTCACCCACCGGCGTTTGGTCAGGGGCACCCGCCGCCCTTTCAATCGCCTGACCCGTTGCACATGTCGTTTGCCCACTTGCCAACCCTCCTGCCGCAACAAGGCCGTGATCCTTCTAAATCCATACCGGGGATACTTCAACGAGAGCTCATGAACCCGCACCCGCAACGGCTCATGCCTTTCTTGGGCTTTTCCAGGCTCATACCACCACGTGGCTCGCGCCAACCGCAGGATCCGACAACCCGCCCGCCCAGAGCATAAACCCTCCGCCACCACCCTCTTGACCATTTGCCGTTTATGCCCCGGGCTTATAGTTTTTTTTTAACGACGTACTCCAACACCCTTTTCGCCAAGAGCGCATCAGCCAGCATCTTCTTGAGCTCAGTATTTTCCCGCTCCAACTCCTTCAGCCTTTTAGCCTCGGGTATCCACATCTGACCTAACTCCTTCTTCCATCGATGGAAGGTCACCTCGGATATGTTCTTCTCTCGGCACACCGCCTCGATGTTCTGACTCGCCCCCGCTTCCCGCAGTATCCGTATCTTGTCCTCCGTCGCTTATCGTTTCTTTTTCATGTTCTGGGTCCTTTCTTGGGTACCCAGACTGTCTCATCGAGTGGCTCAGTTTGGCGAGATCACGTCAAGGTGGAGAAAGTGTTACTTGAACCGCTTTCTGGCATGACCAATCAATGGAAGCGCTGCTCTCTCGACTCACGCCTGGCCACGTCACCCGGTTTGCACGCATTGCGGCGCTGCTGATCGCCTTTGCCATGACCGCCGGTTACGTCACCGGCCGGCTCACGCTCGAACTGGCTGGTGTCGGCGCCTTCTTCCTTGCGGTCTCCACGCTGCTTGCGCTGCCGACCCAGCGCAGTTCGGAATTGCTGGGCGCGCTGGCGATCTGACTTACCTATGCCGAGTTCATGGCCGCGATCCAGAGCGGACATTTCGATCTCTGGCGCTGGGCCGTGGTGCTGGCGACGCTCAGCCTCGTGATCGTGCCGATCAAGGTCCAGCATCTGCGCCAGCTGGCCCGCAGTAACCCCTATTAGCCGATTAGCGAGCTCGACCGTCGCACTTGGTCCGCCACCGGGCCGGCGGCTGATCCGGCGCCTTACGTGCCCGCCGCGCTTGCTGCGATCAGCTTCGTTTCGGATACGGATGGCGATCCGCTGGCTGCTAGCGCCTGAACACCTTCCAGTCGCGCACCGTATTGCGACAGCAGGCGATCGATCCACTCCTGCGGCGACAGCGCAAGGTGCCGGGTCGCCGTGAATGCCGCGTGGCTCATTGCCGCGACGCGCGCATCATCCTGTGCCAGCCTGCCCAGTGCCGCTGCGAAAGCCGCCGTATCGCACGGGTCGATGGCCAGTCCGGCCCCCGCCGCGACCAGATCCGGCGCGAGGAGGGCGCTGGGCGGCAGGATGACCGGCAAGCCTGACAGGGCCGCTTCCATCGCGACAAGGCCATACGGCTCCGGATAGCGGCTCGGCATCACCAGCAGCCGCGCCGATGCGGCAAGCGCACCGATTTTGGCGGGAGGCAGCCGTCCGGCAAACCGGGCTTCGGGGTATTCGGCAGAGAGCCGGGCGCGGTCCGCGCCGTCACCCACCAGACGGATCGGCACGCCGGCACGGCGTGCGGCGACGAGCGCCAGATCGGCGCCCTTGGTCGCCTCGATCCGCCCGACGAACAGGACTTCGCCATTGCGCTCTGCAGCGATGCGCGTCTCGCTGAAGGGGGTCACCGGGTTCGGCAGCGGATGGATCGCTGCGGGCGGAATGCCCGCGCGCGCCAGCATGGGGCGCATCGCAGCATGGATCGCAAGCACGGGCGGCGAGCTATCGGGCCGGTAGGACCAGCGCTGCACCGCATGGCGCACAAGGCGCCAGGCCTTGTGTGCCGGGCCGCGGCGATCGCAGGCTTCGGCGAGGCAGGCGCGCGACAGCGCGGTGTGCGGGCAGGGCGCACCGGTCGAGAAATTGGTGAACGCACCATTGGGGCAGGCGAGAAAGAAATCATGCGCCGAAATCACCAGCCTCTTGCGCACGGGAGCCAGCGCGGCGAACACGGATGGCGAAAGGATCTGCGACCAGCCGTGGAGGTGATAGACCGTCCCCGGCGTGTCATTCGCGGCGATCCACTGGCGCACCATGCGCGCCGCGCGGCGGTTCCAGAGCCCGTCGATCAGGGCGCTCGCACGTCCCAGCAGCCGTGGCTGTCCGAGCGCAGTGACCGTGATCCCGCTCTCCGCCAACGCCGCATCGGCCGCATCCCCGGCCAGGAAGGCAACTCGGTAGCCGCGCGCGGCCAGTTGGCGCGCGGAACCGACAGCCAGTGCGCTAGCCCCGCCCAAGGGATGCGACAGATCGTTGATCACCACGATCCGGTGCAGGCCCGCGCTCATGCTGCTGCCTGCGCGTGCCGACCTTCTGGTCCCCTCGTCCGCTGCCCGATGGGCTGCATGGCACGAGCAAGCGCGGCGGCCATGCGCACGATATCACCGCGCGTGCTGGCAATCAGGCCTTCCAGCGCGGCCCGGTCCACCCATTCGGCGACAGCGCGGCGCGCCAGCGCAGTGAGGGCCCGGCCTTGCAGCGAGGCGGTATCGGCGATGTAAGCGCCGCGCCCGGCAAGCGCGAAGAAGCTGTCGAGCTTGACATCCCAGCGCAGGCCGATGGTGGGAATAGCGAAAGAATGCGCGGCGACGCAGGCATGCATACGGTGCGCCATCTGATAGGAAATAGCTTTTCGGTCCTCCGGGGCGTTGGCCCGGAGTTTGAAAAAGGAAGCGGTGACTTCCATGACCAGACGCTGCCCAATCGGGCTTCAAGAGACAAGTTCTCGCTCTTATGTGGTTTGGGGCGCGCCCCGAACCACATAAGAGTGGGTTCGTAAAGCGGAAGCCGGGCCTAGGCCCGGCTTGCAACGCTCCCATCGACTACCCATAACACATTCCAATGGTTGCCGGTTGTTGGTTCCATTTTCCAACTCCCCATATCCCATATCCGATATTCCATATCCTTTGATTCCTTCCCCCC
>JAGWXN010000330.1 GCA_018969885.1 Betaproteobacteria bacterium
AAGCCGTGATAACGCCACGCGGCCAGGTAGGCCTCGCGCGCCTTCGCCCGGTCGCCCGCCTTGTCGGCGGCGTCGCCGGACGCGGCATGGCGGGCGCCGTTCTGCATCCAGGAGCGGGCCCATTCGTCGCGATCGAGCGAACTGATGCGAGACAGGATCTCGGCCACCTCGCCGGCATCAAACCCGGTGAGCGGATAGCGCTGTGCCTTGACGCGTTCGGTGACCGCTTCTTTCAATTCCGGCCAGGTTCGACCGGGGGCAATCTGGGCGATTGAGGAGCCGGCGAAGCTGAGCGCGAGGGCGGCGGCGGTTGCGAGGCGGATGAATCGTTTCATGGCGGTCCGGGTCGGTATGAGGAGCGGAGAAGCAGAATTACAGACTCGGGTCTCCGGCTCAAGGCTGAGATGGATTCTTCGGACCGGTCGCCGGGCATTCGGGGCTGAAATCCTGTGCCGGGACGGCGGGCGCCGGCTTGAATTTCGCCCCGACGTGCCGCCGGCAGGGGCCTTTTGAGGCGGTCAGTCCCGCGAGCGAATACACTTTGCGCTTCTCCCACACTTCCCGGCACCTATTCCGATGCATGCATTCGAATACCGGCGCGCCGCCAGCCTGAGCGAGGCGGTACGCACTCTTTCCCAGGACAGCGAGGCGAGGCCGCTCGCGGGCGGCATGACGCTGATCCCGTCGCTCAAGCATCGGCTGAATCAGGTCTCGCAGCTGATCGATATCGGCGGGCTCGCCGATCTGCAAGGAATCGCGGTTCGGGCCGATCACCTCTGGATCGGCGCCGCGACCCGCCATCAGCAGGTGGCTGATTCCGCCGACGTGGCGCGCGCTGTGCCGGGCCTGGCCTGTCTGGCGGGCCTAATCGGTGACCCGCAGGTTCGCACCCGCGGCACGATAGGCGGGTCGGTGGCCAATAACGATCCGGCCGCCGATTATCCGGCTGCCGTCCTTGCGCTCGATGCGGTGGTGGTCACCGAGCGCCGGGAGCTGGCCGCAGCCGATTTCTTCCAGGGCTTTTTCATGACCGCGCTCGAGCCTGGCGAACTCATCACCGGTATCCGCTTCAAGCTGCCGCGGCGAAGCGCCTACGCAAAATTCAAGCATCCGGCCTCAGGCTATGCCATGGCGGGCGTGTTTGCGGCCGATCTGGGGTCGGCCGGTCTTCGGGTGACCGTGACCGGGGCCGGGGGTGGGGTGTTCCGCTGGACGGCCGCCGAGCAGGCCTGGGCGAGTGGCGCGACCGTGCCCACGCTTGACCACCCCGATCTGCTGGAAGACATCCATGCCCCTGCGCGGTACCGAGCGCATCTCGCCAAGGTGATGTGCGAACAGGCCTTGCGCGAACTCGCCTGAGCCCTTTCTGATTTTCCTGGAACCGGAATGAAGATCTCCATTGAAGTGAACGGCAAGGCTCAGAGCCTTGAAGTTGAAGGTCGCACCCTGCTGGTCGAGGTGCTGCGCGAACACCTCGGATTGACCGGCACTCACGTTGGCTGCGACACCAGTCAGTGTGGCTGCTGCACGGTCTTGGTCGACGGGCAGGGCGTGAAGTCCTGCACCATGCTGGCCGGGCAGGCCGACGGAAGTCGCATCACCACCATCGAGGGTCTGGGCGGGCAGTCGCTTCACCCGGTCCAGGTGGCGTTCACCGAGTGCCATGCGCTCCAGTGCGGCTTCTGCACCCCGGGCATGATCATGTCGGTCACGTCGCTCCTCTCGCGTTATCCCAATCCTACCGACGAACAGATCATTGAAGGACTTGCCGGCAATCTTTGCCGCTGCACGGGTTACGCGAACATCATCGCCGCGGTACGGCAGGCGGCGAGTGCTATGGCGGGGAGTGCTGCATGAGTGCCGTCCCCGCTTCGGAAACCAGATTGCCTGGCGTGCACTACGCCCGCCGAGAAGACCATCGCCTGATCACCGGCACCGGCGCATTCACCGACGATCTGCGACCGGAACAGATGCTGCACGGACATGTGATTCGCTCGCCCCATGCCCGTGCACGCATCATCCGGATCGACCTCTCTGCCGTGCGCGCAGCGCCAGGTGTTCGTTGGGTCATGACCTCCGATGAAGTGATCCAGGCGGGGGGAGGGAGCCTCCCCAACAGCTTCACCTTCCCGGGTCGAGGCGGCACGACCCAGCAGGTGGCCACCATGCCGGTGCTCGCGCGCGAGCAGGTGCTGTTTGTGGGCCAGCCGGTGGCCATGGTGGTGGCCGATACTGCCGCCCAGGCGCAGGACGCCGCCGAGCTCGCCGACATTGAGTACGAAGAGCTCGAACCCGTGGTCACCCCCGATCAGGCGCTTGCGCCGGGGGCCGCGCAACTACACCCCAATGTGCCGGGCAATCTGTCGCTGCACTTCGAGTCGGGCGACGAACAGGCCGTGACCGAAGCGTTGGCCCGTGCGCCGCTCAAGAGCCGGCATCGCGTCCACACCCAGCGACTGGTCGGTTTTCCGATGGAACCCCGCGCAGTCATTGCCTCGCACAATGCTGCCACCGGCATCACCCGATTGTTCACCCCGTCGCAGGGTGTGACCGGCATGCTCAAGTCGGTAGCGATCGCAAGTGGCGTGCCGGCCGAGAAAATCGAGGTGCTCACCTACGATGTGGGCGGCTCATTCGGATTGCGCTCCAACCCCTACAGCGAGCATGCGCTGGTGGTGCTGGCATCCCGGCACCTAGGCCGACCGGTGGGCTGGACCGGTACGCGGTCTGAAGTGATCGTGAGTGAGTACCAGGGTCGTGCGCTGACGCTGGATGGCTCGATCGCGCTGGACCGCGACGGCCGCATCCTTGCGATCCGCTTCGACGACATCATCGACCTGGGGGCCTTCAGTGCCGGCCCCAGCTCGCTGATCGGCGCGCGCAACCTGTCGGTGACGATGGGGGGCTCCTACCGTATTCCAGCGCTCTACATGAATTCGAAGCTGGTCTACACCAACGCGGTACCCATGGCCGCATACCGCGGCGCGGGCCGGCCGGATATTGCGTTTGCGATTGAAACGCTGCTGGATCACGCCGCCCACGAACACGGCTTCGACCCGGTCGCGTTGCGCCGGATCAACTTCATCCCGCCCGAGGCGTTTCCCTACAAGACCGCCAACGGCACGCTCTACGATCTGTGCGAATTTCATCGTACGCTCGACCGCGCACTGGAGCTGTCGGAGTGGTCGGGGTTCGAAGCGCGTCGCGAAGCGGCGGCCCGGCAGGGCAGGCTTCGGGGTATTGGTCTCGCCTGTTATCTCGAGGCCTCGGGTGCTGGTGCGGTTCCCGCCGATACCGTTCAGGGCGACTTCAACGAGCAGGGAGAGCTCACCATCTACGGTGTCACCGGCGCTTCCGGTCAGGGGCACGAAACCTCGTTTGCCACCATCGTTGAGCAGGAACTCGGTCTGCCCGCCGAGCGCGTGCGTTATGCGGCCGGCCATCACGGACGGGCGCTCATGGGTAACGGCACGGGTGGCTCGCGTACGCTCTACGGTGCGGGCAGCGCCATTGTTGAGCTCTGCGCGCGCATTCGCGAGCAGGCGCAGGCGCTCTGGACCGAACTCGGCGGGGCACCTGGGTCTTCGCCCGATCTGGCCAGCTGGATCCCCCGGCTTGACGCCGCGCAACGCGCGCGGCTGTCCGCGGAGGGCAAGGCACAGTCGGGTTCCACCTTTCCGAACGGCACGCATGTGGCGGAGATCGAAATCGATCCGGCGACGGGCATCACCGACGTGGTCCGCTATGTGGCGGTCGACGACCTGGGTCG
>JAGWXN010000331.1 GCA_018969885.1 Betaproteobacteria bacterium
CCATTGCGTTCAACGGAAGGCTCCAGGTTCGCTGCTGTCATCCGCGGGCAAGGTCCCCGATAGCATCTGCCATCCCTGAATGAGGGCGATCAGCGCTGCCAGCGCAAGACCCGGAGCGAGCGACGCATACGCCCACCACATGGGCACCGAGAGAATCATGGTGGTTTCGCCGGCCTCTTTGACGGATGCTGCGCCAACCCCAGTTCGCCAGGCAAGAAGCCCGTACATCAGCACCAGCAGCCAACACCCCGCTCCGTCCAGCAACTGTCGTGCGCGACCCGTACAGCGTTGTGTGAAGAAATCAACAAGGATGTTGGCCCGCCGCAGTTGGCACACCGGCAGACAGAGAGAGATGGCGAGCGCAATGCCGACCTGGGTGATCTCAACATCACCGGGGATCGGCGTATCCCATACCGCCCGCATGATCACGCTGGTCGTGGTCATGAACCCTACCGCCAGCGCGACGCCGGAACCAGCAAGGCCAAAGAAGTGGGACAGGGACGCGAGCACGATAAACAGAGCCTGGTTTACAAAAACGGCACGGGCGCCACCCGGGCGCCCGTGCCGGTCATGCCGAGGATCGGGGCCTTAGCGAGCTTTGGAGTGCTTGGCGATCAGGTCGCGTGCGTCCTGAAGCATTTGCTTGCCCGGGAGCCCTTTCTTGTCCATGTCGGCGATCCACTCATCATAAAGCGGCTGCGCTGCCTTGATCCAACGATCGGTTTCCGCGGCGCTGATGGCAATGAAGGTGTTTCCCCGCTCCTTGGCGGCCGCGCGGCCGGGAGCGGTTGCCTCATCCCAGTAGCGGCCGATGGTGCGAGACAGCTCGGCGCCACTGTTGCGGTTGATGATCTCTTTCAGATCGGGGGCGAGCGCCTCGAACTTGGCTTCGTTCATCATGAATACGAAGCCTGCGGTGAAGAGTGCCGGCCGGCTGTTATCGATCTCCGTGTGAAACTTGCTCACCTCATGGAGCTTAAACGGCGGAATGATCTCCCAGGCGGTAAGGAAGCCGTCGATGGTGCCCTTATTCATGGCGTCGGCCACCGCGGTAATCGGCATCCCAACCGGGGTGGCGCCGAGGCGCGCGAGCAGCTTGGACGACTGGCGGCTTGCCGCACGAATCTTCTGGCCCTTGAAGTCTTCGATGCGGTTGATGGCCTTACCCGAGGTACTGATAAAACCTGGGTCGTGAACCCAAGTGGCGAGCACTTTCGAGCCAGGGAACTCCTTGGTGCCATGCTTCAGGAGATATTCCCATGCGGCTGCCGAGGCGACCTCGGCCGAGTTAGTCATGAAGGGAAGCTCGAAGGCTTCCATGATCGGGAATCGTCCCGGGGTGTAGCCAGGCAGGGTCACGGTCAGCTCATCGACACCGTCTTTCAAGCGGTCAACGAGTTGGGCGGGGGTACCGCCGCCGGTCATGGCGGGCAGGATCTGGCAGCGCAGGCGATTGTTCGACTCCTGAGCGATCTTCTCGCACCACGGCGCCACCACCCGCTTGTGACCCATACCCACGGTGGGCCACATGTGATGGAACTTGAGGAGGGTCTCCTGCGCGACGGCAGTGCCCGCGGACAGCGCAAGACCGGCGGCGAGTGCGAGCCGCGCAAAGGGAATTCGGATAGGCGTCATCATCGTCTCCTGTTGGCGGGGCCTGCGCCCCGGTTCAAATGAGGGTTCTCAGTGCCAGACTTCGTTGGCGGTCTCGATCACCAGTCGCAGCTTGTTGCGCTGGTCTTCCACCGCGATATCGTTGCCGTGAACCGTACTGGAAAAGCCGCACTGTGGCGAAAGCGCCAGCTGCTCGAGCGGCGCGTAGCGTGCGGCCTCGTCGATTCGGCGCTTGAGCGCGTCTTTGCTCTCCATTGCGCCAAACTTGGTGGTCACCAGACCCAGCACAACGATCTTGCCCTTGGGAAGGAAGCGCAGTGGTCGGAAGTCGCCGCTACGGTCGTCGTCATACTCGAGAAAGTAGGCGTCGACATTCATGCGGGACAGTAGCGCCTCGGCCACCGGCTCATAGTTACCTGCTGCGAAATGGGTGCTCTTGAAATTGCCGCGGCACAGGTGAACGCCAATGGTCATGCCAGCGGGCTTGCGCGCCACCACCTTGTTGATGAAGTCGGCATAGCGGTTGGGAAGTTCGTTGGGATCATCGCCGCGGCTGCGAGCGGCTTCCCGCATTTTTTCATCGCACAGATAGGCGAGATTGGTATCGTCCATCTGAACGTAGTCGCAGCCGGCAGCGGCGAGCGCATGAAGCTCATCACCGTAGGCTTTGGCCACATCGTCATAAAAGGCCGGGTCGAGCTCCGGATACGCAGCCTTGCTGATTCCGCCTCGGCCGCCACGAAAATGGAGCATGGTGGGCGACGGGATCGTGACCTTGGCGCGGGTTCCCGCAGGCAGGTTGGCCTTTAGAAAATTGAAATCGTCGACCTGAATGTTCCGGGTGTGACGAATACGGTCGACCACGCGGATTCCCGGCGGCGCAAACTGCTTGGAGCCGTCCGGGTTGATCAGTGCCACCGGGATGTCGGTGGCCACACCGCTCAATTGCTCAAGAAAATCGATGTGGAACCAGGTGCGGCGAAATTCGCCGTCGGTGATGGCTTTCAGCCCGACGTCATTCTGGAAGGCAATGATCTCAGCAATCGCGCGGTCTTCAACCTTGCGGAGCTCCTCAGCACTGATTTCCCCTTTGGCCTTGCGGTCACGGGCCTCGAGAAGGTACTTTGGGCGAAGAAAGCTTCCGACATGGTCGTGTCGGGCGGGCAGGGAATAAGTCACGTTGACCTCGGCAGGCGCTTAAAAACGACAGGTAAATTGGGCGGCAAGAACCGAACCGGTGCGGATTCTAACCCCAGTCTTAGGGGGCGATGCCTGTTAGGGGTGAACAGCCTCGCCCAGGTAGGCGGCTCGAATCGCGGGCTGAGCCATCAGGGTACGCGGGTTGCCCTCGGTAGCGATTCTCCCGCCCTCGAGTACATAGGCGCGGCTTGCCGCCTCGAGCGCACGCACCGCGTTCTGCTCAATCAGCAAGATCGATACGCCCGATCGATGGATCTCATGGATGGCCTGAAAAACCTGCTCGACAACCGATGGCGCAAGCCCGAGCGACGGCTCGTCGATCAGTAGCAGCTTGGGGTGCGCCATGAGAGCGCGACCGAATGCCACCATCTGCTGTTGGCCGCCCGACAAGGTACCAGCCAGTTGCCAGCGGCGCTCTTTGAGGATGGGAAAGAGTTCAAAGACGCGCGCCATTGTTTCCGCTCGGCGGGTACGGGCAAGCGCTCGATAGGCGCCGATGTCCAAATTCTCTTCGACGGTCATCTGCCCAAACAGCAGGCGCCCCTCAGGAACGATCGATACATCGCGGTTGCACATCTGGGTGGCCGTCATCCGGGTGACGTCCTCGCCCCGCAGCACGATCCGACCAGAGCGGACCGGAAGCAGACGCATGATCGTATTGATGAGCGTGGTCTTACCGGCGCCGTTCGGACCCACCACCGATACCAGTTCGCCCTCGTTGACGTGCAGGCTCAGGTCCCAGAGGGCAGGCGCGTCGCCGTACGAAACATTGACGTTTTCAACGCTCAGCAGTCGGGGGGAATCAGCGGCCGGATTCATGGGGAGTTCCAAGATACGCACTGATGACCTCGGGGTCGGCGATGACTTTCCGGGGATCGCCACTCGCAATGATCTGACCGTAATTGAGTACGATCAGGCGCTCACATAGTTCGAGCACCGCCCGCAT
>JAGWXN010000332.1 GCA_018969885.1 Betaproteobacteria bacterium
CGACAGCACGGTGAACGACTCGGGAATCAGGCCTGTGCGCGCAAGCAGCCACACCGCTATCGGTGAAATCAGCATGGTGCAGACCGTAACCCGTCCAAGCTGGGCGGGCTGACGCAATGCAGCGATCAATGCGCTCCATTCAAGCCTGAGGAGCGATACGGTGATCATGCCTATCATGGCCGGCAGCACCAGCGACTGTAACGCCTCGGCGAGCGCCGGCAACACGATCCCGGTGCAGACGCCCACTGGGAGCGTCCAGCGCGCATGGCGTCCCAGAAGGCGAAGTGCGGCGGCGGTCATCGGATCGCTCGGAGAGCAGTTGCTGCCTCACGTACCAAATCGGGGCCACGATAGATGAGGCCGGTGTAGACCTGCACCAGATCGGCACCTGCCTCGATTCGCTCGCGTGCATCGTTACCGCTCAGAATGCCTCCTGTACCGATGATCGCGATGTCGTTCCCGAGTTGTCGTCGCATCTGTGCCACCAGCCGATTCACCGGTTCGCGCAGCGGCGCCCCCGATAGCCCACCTGCCCGTTCCGTATGGGGGAGACCGCGGACTGCATCGCGCCGGGCGCTGGTGTTGGCGACGATCACGCCCCACTGAAGTCCGTTCGTGTTGACTTTATCACTGCGTGCACGCAGTGCCTCACAGAGCGCACCCACACCTGTCTCGCTCAAGTCTGGCGAAATTTTCAGAAAAACAGGGGGACGTCGGCCAGTCTGGGTGCCGAGGTTGACTCGCACCTCGTCGATCGCCTGCAGCCATGGGTGCAGAGCCGGGAGCGTATCGGGAACATGCCGGTTTGACGCATTGGGGTTCGAGACATTGATGGTGAAGTAGTCGGCCCACGCGATGGTGGCGTGAAGTCCCGACGAATAATCGCTGATCGCGTCGCTGGCGAGGGTGGCCGCATTACAGGCCAGGTTCACACCCAGTCGCACCGGCATGGGTGCTCTCGGATCAAGCGGCCAGGAACACTGCGCGAGCGCCGCGCAGAAGGGTTCTAACCCGCCGCGATGAAGACCGATCCGGTTGATGAGCGCCTGCGCCTGCGGCAGACGATCGATCCTGGGAGGCGGCGACCACGCCTCGCCCCGTGGCGCGACACTACCCACCTCGATGAAACCAAACCCCATCGCAGCCAGGGCAGGCAGGGCGCGCGCCTCTTTGTCCAGACCCGCCGCCAGCCCCACGCGGTTGGGAAAGGACAGGCCAGCAACGGTCACCGGATCATCGACCCGGGCTTGCGAGATCAGTCTGCGGGTGAGGGGGGACGCATTAGCCAGACGCGACATCACCAGGTCGTGCGCGTGCTCAGCATCCAGCGAGAACAGAAACGGGCGCAGCGCTCGGTAGGCGAGCCGATGCGCGAGACCCATCGATCAGTCGATGTCGTTGGCGCGCGCCCAGACGACCTCGGCGAGGACGCGTGCGCCTGCGGCGAGATCGGCTGGCGTAGCGGACTCCGATTCGTGGTGGCTGATGCCCTTCAGACACGGAACGAAGATCATGCCGGTTTCGCAGTGGTCATTCAGGTAGCGGGCGTCGTGCCCCGCAGCCGACAGGAGCCGCATGTGATCAAGCCCCAGACGACTTGCAGCCGCCTCGATTTCGCTGCGAATCGACTCTGGGAACTCAAGCGACAGGGCGGTCGAGAGCTCTTCGACGCTGACGTCGCACGGACCGGCATGCGCCCGGCACAGCGGTGCAACCGCATCACCCAGTTCAACCAGTCTTGGGGATGATTCATGGCGAATATCAATCGAAAACACAACCTTCGCAGGAATCACCGACGGCGCATTGGGCTCAACACGAAACATACCCACGGTGAAGCGGGTGATGTCGAGCGGATCGAAACACAATCGCTCAAGCGCCTGCACCATGCCGGTGGCCGACAGCAGGGCGTCGCGGCGTCTGCGATGCGGCGTGGTTCCCGCATGAGACTCTTCGCCCGTGACGGTGACGCGGAAGGTTCGTTTGCCCTGAATACCGGTGACGACGCCAATCGGAATCCCATGCGCTTCAAGCACGGGCGCCTGCTCGATGTGGGCCTCGATGTAGCTGTGAACCGGGGTTTGCAGGGGCCGTAAGGGCACATCGGGAAGCGCCCGAGCGAGTTCGGCAAGCGAGTCCGCCACCGATTGCTGTCGGGCGTCATGCACCGCGACAATCTCGGCCACACTGCGAACGCCGGCAAAGCCGGCTGATCCCATCATGCCGGGCGCGAACCGCGAGCCTTCCTCGTTCATCCAGGACACCACTTCGATTGAGCGGCGTGGCACCTGCCCGGTATCGCGGATCGCCTGCAACACCTCAAACCCGGCGAGGACGCCATACACACCATCAAATTTTCCGCCGGTGGGTTGACTGTCCAGGTGCGACCCGGTGAGCACCGGGGGCAGGTCGGGGCGGCTTCCTTCCAGCCGGATGAAGAAATTGCCGAGTTCGTCGCCGAATATCGAGCAGCCGATGTCTCGGGCCCAGCCGATCATCGTTTGCCGCGCTTCAATATCTTCCGCAGAAAGTGCCTGCCGGTTCACCCCGCCTCGAGAAGTGGCGCCGTGGCGCGCAAGCGCCATATGGCGATTCCAGAGCCGCTCTTCGCTGACCGCGTGGCTGGGCGCCTGACCGAGTGCCATGGTGGGGTGGCTTGGGTCAGTTGGTCTTCATGATCTCAGAGGGCAGCGCGCGCGGATCGCGCGGTGTCCACCGACCCGCCTCGACCGCATGCAGAAACTCGAGCGTAAAGCGGTTGAAATGATCGGGCTCTTCGAGATTGAGCGTATGTCCGGTTTTGGGGAGAATGAGGAGCCCGCAGGCCGGAATGGTTTTTTTCATGAACACCCCCGGCTGAATGCAGTGGTCGTCTTCATCGCCCACCACAACGAGCGTCGGAACCGGCATCACTGCGAGTCGATCTTTGAGATCGTAGATGGAGGGGCGCTGCGCCTGTACGCCTCGCATGGTGTTGGCCGAACCCAGGGACGAATGCTCGCCCAGCCAGCGGGCGAACTCGGCCCAACCGCGCGGGTCCTTGTTTTGAAACTGCACCCGCGAGGCGCCGATCGAGTAGGTGCGGGCGAACTGCTCGGCCCCCTGCACCTCGAACTGACGCGCTACCTCGAGTGAGACCCCGCGAAAATAATCTTCGTACTGCTTTTCTGCGCCATAGCCTGCGCCCGCTACAACCAGCGAACGAGCGCGGTCGGGTTGGTGAAGGCCGAAGTGCAGGGTTGCAAAGCCTCCCATCGACAGACCGATCACATGCGCGCGATCCACGCTCATGGCGTTCATCACATCCCGAATGTCCTCGACCGCACGGATCTGTGAATAGGCCTTCACATCAGCCGGTACGTCGGAAGGCGGATAGCCGCGCGCGGCATAAGTGATGCAGCGATGCGTACGCGAAAAATAGCGCAGCTGCGGTTCCCAGCTGCGGTGGTCGCCGCCGAACTCATGGACAAAAACAATCGGCGTTCCCTGTCCCGCTTCTTCGACATGAAGCTGAACGCCGTCGGTGGTAGTGATGCGTGGCATGCGGATCTCCTGTCAGACGAGGCCGGGCGACGATTAAAAGAGCGCCTCGACCGATTTGATCGTTCGGGCCTTGGCGACCATTTCCGGAAGCGCCTCGGCGAGCGCGTCGGCCCACTCCTCAGGCACCGTGGTGCTGATCTTGACGAACCGATGACCAAAGGCAGGGGTGTGATAGGAACCCTGGCGGATCATGATGTTTTTCTCGCGATAGGCCAT
>JAGWXN010000333.1 GCA_018969885.1 Betaproteobacteria bacterium
GGTGTTCGGGCCCCAGACGCTGCATCGGCTGCCGCAGTTGCTCCGAGCGCGCGCGCAGACCGGCCGCTCACAGGTCGACATCAGCTTTCCTGAAATCGAGAAATTCGATCACCTGCCACCGGCCCGAACCGACGGCGCCACCGCATTCGTCTCCATCATGGAAGGCTGCAGCAAATACTGCAGCTTCTGTGTGGTCCCCTATACACGCGGCGAGGAGGTCTCCCGCCCCTTTGATGATGTACTCACCGAGGTGGCCGGCCTCGCCGACCAGGGGGTGCGCGAAATCACGCTGCTGGGCCAAAACGTGAACGCCTATCTCGGGCCCATGGGCGATACCGCTGAGAAGGCCGACTTCGCACTGCTGCTGGAATATGTCGCAGACATCCCAGGCATCGAGCGTATCCGCTACACCACCTCGCATCCGCGCGAGTTTTCGCAGCGCCTGATCAATGCCCACGGCGCAATCGACAAGCTCGCCACCCAGGTTCACCTCCCGGTTCAGTCAGGCTCTGACCGCATCCTGACCGCCATGAAGCGGGGCTACACCGCGCTCGAATACAAGTCCATCATCAGGAAGCTGCGGGTGGCGCGCCCCGAGGTTTGCCTGTCTTCCGATTTCATCATCGGTTTTCCTGGCGAGACCGAAGCCGATTTCGAACAAACCATGCGACTGGTTGAGGACATTGGCTTTGACGCGTCGTTCTCGTTTGTCTTCAGCGCGCGCCCCGGCACGCCCGCTGCCGACTTGCCTGACGACACCGCCCAGGCGATCAAGCTCGCACGCCTTCAGCGACTGCAGGCTCAGATCGACACCCAGGCCCGCGCGATCAGCACAGCCATGGTGGGTGGCGTGGAGCGCGTGCTGGTGGAAGGTCGCGCCAAAAAAGACGCGACCGAACTGAGTGGACGCACCTCCAACAACCGCATCGTCAATTTCCCCGGGCCCGACCGTCTGCTCGGCCAGTTCGTGGATGTCCGGATCACCACCGCGTTTCCGCACTCACTGCGTGGGGATGTGCTTATCCATGACTGAGGCCGTGACCCCGCGTAGTGCTGGTGCAGCACGCGGACGGCGCGATGCGAGGCTCGAATTCGACCTCGCCGCCGCCGAAACCGCAGGCGACAATCAGCGCCTGGCCAACCTGTGCGGCCCGCTCGATGCCAACCTCGCGCAGATTGCCGCCGCCTACGGTGTGCAGGTGAGCCGCCGCCATGCCCATTTCACCGTTGAGGGCTCGGGCGCTGCCAACCGTCAGGCACGCGACGCCATCATGCATTTTCACGGGCTGTCGGGGGCTGCACTGTCATTAGATGACATCCAACTTGGTTTAGTCGAGCTTCGCGGTCGCGACAGTGCAGCGGCGGCGGGCACCGAGGCGGCTGGCCCCGACGACTCACCGGTTCTACACACCCGCCGCACTGATCTGCAGGGCCGCACCCCCAGGCAACGCGAGTACCTGCGCAACATCCTCGCGCATGACGTGTGTTTCGGCATCGGACCCGCAGGAACCGGCAAGACCTATCTCGCGGTGGCGTGTGCCGTCGATGCGCTCGAGCGCGATGCAGTCAAGCGCATCGTGCTCACACGGCCGGCGGTAGAAGCCGGCGAGCGCCTGGGCTTCCTGCCGGGTGACCTGTCGCAAAAAGTCGATCCCTATCTGCGGCCGCTCTACGACGCGCTCTACGACCTGCTCGGGTTTGAGCGTACCGCGCGCATGTTCGAGAAGCAGGCGATCGAAATTGCGCCGCTTGCCTACATGCGTGGTCGAACACTCAACCACGCCTTCATCATTCTCGATGAGGCCCAAAACACCACTCCAGAGCAGATGAAGATGTTTCTCACCCGGATCGGCTTCGGATCGAAGGCAGTGGTCACGGGCGACGCCACACAGATCGATCTGCCCAAGGGCCAGGCATCTGGTCTCATTGAAGCCCGCCGCGTGCTCGCTGGGGTCCGCGGCCTTGCCTTCACACACTTCGACAGCACCGACGTGGTGCGTCACCCGTTGGTCGCCCGCATCGTCGAGGCTTATGAAAAGCACGCTCCCGCTGCCACGCGCTAAGAAACCGCGGCAGCGCGCGCGAGGGGCTGCTGCATCGCTCACGCTCACGCTTCAAACAGGTTCCGGGGTGACCGCCCTCCCCGCCTCCCGCGCGCAGCTTAGTCGCTGGGTGCTGGCGGTGCTTGCAAACGATGCCGACCTCACCTTGCGGTTCGTCAACCGGGCAGAGGCCTGCGCGCTGAACGCGGGGTATCGCCAGCGCGACTACGCCCCCGATGTGCTCACCTTCGTCTACGGACCCACCGACCCGCACGCGCGGGTTCGTCTGCCAGCCAACCCAACGCCTCGTCTTCAGGCCGATATCGTGCTCTGCGTGCCGGTACTGCGCGAACAGGCCCGCCGCTCGGGCTGGCCGCTTGCGTGGCGTCTGGCGCATCTGGTGATCCATGGCGTGCTGCACGCGCAGGGCTATGACCATGAGCGCGATGACGACGCGCGTGAGATGCAGTCCCTCGAGACCCTCGCGCTCCAACGCTTCCGGATCCCTGACCCCTACGCCGAGCCCCTGTAGGGCAGTCATGGAAAGCACAGGATTGCCGGTGTATGCTCTAAGCGTCATCACAACCGCTCGGATCCATGTCAGACCCTCTGCCGGCAGGCGAACGAAAACGAACCTTTATCGAACGCCTGTCCGCGATGCTGTTGCGCACGCCGGACGATCGACACGAGCTGATTGAACTCCTTCGCCGCGCGCACGAACGTTTTCTGTTTGATGCCGAGGCGCTGTCCATGATCGAGGGCGTGCTGCAGGTTTCGCAGCTGTCCGTCCGGGACATCATGGTGCCGCGCGCACAGATGGAAGTCATCGAGATCCGCGAAACACCCGAGCAGTTCCTGCCGCGCGTCGTGAAAACTGCGCATTCGCGCTTTCCGGTGGTCGATGGCGATCGCGATCGCGTGATCGGCATCCTTCATGCCAAGGATCTTCTGCGCCTGCAAATCGATCCGGGCACCGACATTCGCGATCTGCTGAGACCCCCTGTTTTTGTGCCGGAGTCCAAGCGGCTCAATGTGCTGTTACACGAGTTCCGCGCCGGCCGGCATCATCTGGCGATCGTTGTCGATGAATACGGCGGATCGGCAGGCCTCATCACGATCGAAGATGTTCTCGAACAGATCGTAGGCGACATCGAAGACGAATTCGATTTCGACGAGGAATCCGATCACGTCGTGCCCGTTGAGCCCGGTGCGAGCGGCCAGCGTTATCGCGTGCGTGCGCTCGCCTCGGTCAGTCAGGTCAATGAAGTGATGCACACCGAGATCGCCGACGAGGGCTTCGACACCATCGGCGGATTGGTCACCGATCGCCTCGGGCGCGTACCGCGCCGCGGTGAGCGGGTCGCGATCGGCGGCGTGCTCTTTGAGGTGCTTCGCGCCGACGCGCGCCAGGCGCATTTGTTCCTGGTTGAGCGCGCCGCCACGGTGGCGCCGGCGCCCGTCGCGGACGATGCGCGCTGAGCGCGGTTTCACGCCCGCGCTGCTTGCGGCCCTTGCGCTAGGCCTGATCCACGCACTTTCTCTGTCGGTCGCTGGCGCCTGGTGGCTGCAGTGGCTGGCCTTCGGCCTGTTTGCCACGCTCGTCGCTACGCAGGGCAACTCACCTCGGTTCACACGCCGGTCGGCAGCAATCGGCTTTGCGTTCGGGCTCGGCTGGTTTGTCGCGGGCGTCTGCTGGCTC
>JAGWXN010000334.1 GCA_018969885.1 Betaproteobacteria bacterium
CTGCCATTGCGGCGAGCGCCTGCGACCAGGGGCCTGCGGCGTTGACGAAGTGGTCGCACTGAATGTGCGCGCCGCCTGCAAGCTGCACGCTGGTGACCCGCCCCGCGCTGTCTGAGACTCGGCCGCTCAGGTGGAGATCGCACACAGTATCCGCAATCAGTCGCGTGCCCTGCGCACGGGCCCTTGCGAGGAGCGCCTGATGGAGCGATGGCCCGTCGAACCAGCCCTCGCCCGAGAGTCCGAGCGAGCCCAGGGCGATTCCGTCGGTGGATAGCCATGGAAAGCGTTCACCGAGATCGGCCGGCGATAACAGCGCCACATCGGCGCCTGCTCTGCGCTGAATCGCGTGCGCCTGACGCAGACCCGATTCATGCTCAGGCGCTGCCAGATACAGGTAGCCGGGCTCGGTCAGGCCCAGAGAAAGCGCACCGGGGGCCGCACCGTCGAGGGCGAGTGTGCGATCGGCATTACGCAGAAACTCGATACCGAAGGCTGACAGCGCGATATTGACGGGTGTGGTGAACTGCTGACGGATGGAGCTTGCCGACAGGCTTGAGGACGCGCGGGCAAAGCCCGGTTCGCGTTCAACCAGCAGCACCGAGAGTGACGGGTCGCGGGCGGTGAGCCAGAACGCGGCGGCCGCGCCCATGACGCCGGCGCCCGCGATCAGGATGTTGACGTGCGCGGGGAGCGCCGCGTCAGAGGGGCTTGCGGATCGCATGCGCGATCTCGCCAATGATGCCGCGGCGGAAGGCCAGCACGCAGATCACGAAGATGACGCCCTGGATGATGGTGACCCAGGCACCAAACTGGGCGAGGTAGTTCTGCATGGAGACGATGATTGCAGCGCCCACGACCGGTCCGAACAGCGTGCCCAGCCCGCCCAGCAGGGTCATGAGCACCACCTCGCCCGACATCGACCAGTGCACGTCGGTAAGCGAGGCGAGCTGAAACACCAGGGCCTTGGTGGCGCCCGCGAGACCCGACAGTGCGCCGGAAAGGATGAAGGCAAAAAGCTTGTAGCGGTCAGTGTCGTAACCCAGCGAAATCGCACGCGCCTCGTTCTCGCGAACCGCTTTCAGCACCTGGCCGAAGGGCGAGTGGATGATTCGCCAGATGAGCAGAAAGCCACCCACAAAAATGACGAACACCAGCGCATACATCGCCAGGTTGTTGGTGAGATCGAAAAGACCGAAGAGCTTGCCGCGAGGGACTGCCTGGATACCGTCTTCGCCGCCGGTAAATGGCGCCTGCAGGCAGAAGAAGAAAATCATCTGGGCTAGCGCCAGCGTAATCATGGCGAAGTAAATGCCCTGCCGGCGGATGGCGAGCAGCCCCGATACGATCGCCACCAGCGTGGCCGCAAGCGTGCCGGCAAGTATTGAGAGTTCGGGTGTCAGCCCGAGCGACTTGGCGCACCATGCCGAGACATAGCCGGCTGAACCCAGAAACATGGCGTGGCCAAACGAAAGCAGACCGCCAAAGCCGATCAGAAGATTGAATGCGCAGGCAAAGAGCGCAAAGCACATGACCTTCATCATGAAGATCGGATAGACCCAGATCGGTGCGACGAGCAGCACCACCACCATCACGAGGAAGGCGATCAGCTGTGCGCGGCTGCCGTCGGTCGCGGCGGGGGTCGGGAGTGGGGTGCTCATCGGCTTGAACCTGCTACTTCTGGGTGCCAAACAGGCCGGCGGGCTTAACCAGCAGCACGAGGGCCATGATGATGAAGATCACCGTGTTCGATGCCTCGGGGTAAAACACCTTGGTGAGCCCCTCGATGATGCCGAGCCCGAAGCCGGTGACGATCGCGCCCATGATGGAGCCCATGCCGCCGATTACCACCACCGCGAACACCACGATGATGAGATCGGCACCCATCAGCGGATTGACCTGGTAGATGGGTGCGGCCATGACGCCGGCGAAAGCGGCCAGCGCCACACCGAAGCCGTAGGTGAGTGTGATCATGCGCGGCACGTTGATGCCGAAGGCCTGCACCAGTTGCGGGTTCTCGGTGGCGGCGCGCAGATACGCGCCGAGCTTGGTGCGTTCGATGACAAACCAGGTAAGCAGGCATACCACCAGCGAGGTGGCCACCACCCAGCCGCGATAGTTGGGCAGGAACATGAAGCCCAGGTTCTGGCCGCCAGTGAGTTCAGCGGGCACGCGGTAGGGCTGGCCCGATGAGCCGAACTCATTGCGGAAGAGCCCCTGGATGATGAGGGCAAGCCCAAAGGTGAGCAGCAGCCCGTAAAGGTGGTCAAGCTTGTAGAGGCGCGCGAGCATCAGTCGCTCGATCAGCATGCCGCTCGCCCCAACAATGATGGGCGTGAGCAGCAGCGACCACCAATAGCCGATGCCGAGCTTGTTCAGCAGCAGGTAGGAGCAGAAAGCACCCAGCATGTACTGGGCGCCGTGGGTGAAGTTGATGATGTTGAGTAGTCCGAAGATCACCGCAAGACCCAGAGACAGCAGCGCATAGAACGAGCCGTTGATGAGCCCGATCAGGAGCTGGCCGAAGAGGGCCTGAATCGGAATTCCGAAGATTTCCATGGTGCGATCTGTCTGCGGTCGGTGATCTGCGGGCTGGCCGAATCGACCTTACTTGACGAGCGAACAGCCGCCCTGGTCCATGGGGCGGAAGGCCTCTTCAGCCGGGATGGTGGCGCGAACCTTGTGGTAATCCCACGGACCTTTCGACTCCGACGGCTTCTTGACCTCGACCAGGTAGGCCGGATGGATCTTGCGACCGTCGGCACGGACCGAGCCTTTGCCAAACAGCGGGTCATCGGTGGGCAGGCGCTTCATTTCGGCGATTACCTTGGTGCCGTCGTCGGTCTTGGCGGACTCGATCGCCTTCAGGTAATGCAGCACCGCCGAATAGACGCCTGCATGAACCATGGTGGGATGAATGCCCCGGTTGGCGGGCGCAAAGCGCTTGGTGAATGCGCGGGTCTGGTCGTTCATGTCCCAGTAAAAGGTTTCAGTGAAGATCAGGCCCTGCGCGGTCTGGAGACCGAGCGAATGCACGTCGGAAATGAACACCAGCAACCCGGCCAGGTTTTGCCCGCGCTTGACGATACCGAACTCGGCCGCCTGCTTGATCGAGTTGGTGGTGTCACCGCCCGCGTTGGCAAGGCCCACGATCTTGGCTTTCGAGGCCTGTGCCTGCAGCAGGAACGAGGAAAAGTCCTGAGTGTTCAACGGGTGCCGTACCTTGCCCAGCACCTTACCGCCGTTTTTCTGCACAACCGCCTCGGTATCGCGCTCGAGTGCGTGGCCGAAGGCGTAGTCGGCGGTGAGGAAGAACCAGCTATCGCCGCCGGTTTTGACGATGGCGTTACCCGTGCCGTTGGCGAGCATCCAGGTGTCGTAGGCCCAGTGGATCGTATTGGGCGAGCAGGCCTTACCCGTGAGGTCAGATGAGGCCGCGCCCGAGACCAGGAACGCCTTAGCCTTCTTGCGGGTGACTTCGTTGATCGCGAGTGCGACCGATGAGGTGGGCACATCGACGATGACATCGACCTTGTCAACGTCATACCACTGGTTGGCGATTTGCGAGCCCACGTCTGGCTTGTTCTGGTGATCGGCTGAAACAATCTCGACCTTCATGCCCTTGGCGGCCGCGCCGAAGTCTTCCACTGCCATCCGCGCGGCAAGCTCGGAGCCCCGACCTGCGATGTCGGTGTAGAGGCTGGACATATCGGACAGCACGCCGATCTTGATCACACC
>JAGWXN010000335.1 GCA_018969885.1 Betaproteobacteria bacterium
GTGGCACTGGGCTACACCATGGTCTACGGCATCATCAGCCTCATCAATTTCGCTCATGGTGAAGTGCTGATGGTGGGCGCACTCACCGCGTGGAGCGTCATTTCGATGATGCGCGAGGCGATGCCCGGTGCGCCGGGCTGGGTGATCCTGGTGCTCTCTACCCTGATTGCCTGCGTGGTGGCTGCAGTGCTCAATTTCGCCATTGAACGGATCGCCTATCGGCCGCTTCGCTCCAGCCCGCGCCTGGCACCGCTCATCACCGCCATCGGCATGAGCATCCTGCTTCAGACACTGGCCATGGTGATCTGGAAGCCCAACCACAAGCCGTTTCCCACGCTGCTGCCAAGCGCGCCGATCCAGATTGGCGGGGCGGTGATCACCCCCACACAGGTGATGATCCTGGCGGTGACCGCAGTGTGCCTCGCACTGCTCCTGTGGCTGGTGCACGGCACCCGGCTGGGTCGAGCCATGCGGGCGACCGCGGAAAACCCATCGGTTGCCGCGCTGATGGGTGTGCGACCCGACACGGTCATCTCGGCCACCTTCATCATTGGCGCCGTGCTGGCTGCGATTGCGGGTGTGATGTGGGCGTCCAACTACGGCACGGTTCAGCATGGCATGGGCTTTCTGCCCGGCCTCAAGGCCTTCACTGCCGCGGTGTTCGGCGGCATCGGCAACCTTGCTGGTGCGGTGGTGGGCGGCGTGCTGCTCGGCCTGATTGAGTCGATCGGGTCGGGCTATCTCGGGGCGCTGACCGGGGGGCTGCTCGGCAGTCACTATGCCGACATCTTTGCGTTTGTGGTGCTCATTCTGGTGCTCACGCTTCGGCCCTCCGGGCTGCTTGGTGAGCGCGTGGCGGATCGCGCATGACATCGGCTGCGTCGCCCACTGGCCACCCGCCCGGCCGCCTGCCAGGCTGGCTGGTCTGGACGCTCGCTTTGCTGGCGGCGGCGCTGCTGCCACTCGTCCTCCAGCAGTTCGGCAATGCCTGGGTCCGGATCGCCGACATGGCGCTTCTCTATGTGCTGCTCGCAATCGGCCTCAACATCATCGTGGGCTACGCCGGGCTTCTTGATCTCGGCTATGTGGCGTTCTTTGCGGTAGGCGCCTATCTGTTTGCGCTACTGGCGTCGCCCCATCTCACCGAGTCTTTCCCGGCGCTTGCGTCAGCGTTTCCCGGCGGGCTTCACATCACGATCTGGGTCGCGCTGCCGCTCGCTGCGGGTGTGGCCGCGCTGTTCGGCATTCTCCTGGGCGCGCCGACGCTCAAGCTTCGCGGGGATTACCTCGCCATTGTCACCCTGGGCTTTGGCGAGATCATTCGCGTCTTCCTCAATAACCTCGATCACCCGATCAACCTCACCAATGGGCCGCGCGGCATCGGCCAGATCGATGCGATCGAGATGTTTGGCTGGAAGCTGTCGCGCCGTCTGGAAATCGGCGACTTCGAAATCGCCTCGGTCACGCTCATCTACTGGCTGCTGCTGGCGTTGGTGGTGCTCGCCATCATCGTGTCGCACCGGCTGGCTCACTCACGGATCGGACGGGCCTGGATGGCCATCCGTGAAGATGAAATCGCGGCCAAGGCCATGGGGATCAACACCCGCAACATGAAGCTGCTTGCTTTTGCCGCCGGCGCGAGCTTTGGCGGCGTGTCGGGCGTGGTGTTTGCTGGCTTCCAGGGCTTCATTTCGCCCGAATCATTCAGTCTCATGGAGTCGATCATGATCGTCGCCATGGTGGTGCTGGGCGGGCTGGGACACCTGCCGGGTGTGGTGCTGGGCGCGGTGCTGCTTGCTGCGCTACCCGAGGTGCTCCGCTATGTCGCGGGTCCCCTCCAGGAACTCACCGGCGGCCGGCTCGACGCCGCCATCCTGCGGCAGATGCTGATTGCGCTCGCCATGATCATCGTGATGCTGTTGCGGCCACGAGGCCTCTGGCCGTCGCCGGAACACGGCAACAAGGTGGCCCGTGGCTGACGTTCCCGTTCTGAAAGTGGAAGGGGCGAGCAAACGCTTTGGCGGACTGCAGGCGCTCGACTCGGTGGGCGTGTCGGTGGCGCGCGGCCAGATCTACGGGCTGATCGGTCCCAACGGCGCGGGCAAGACCACCTTCTTCAATCTCATCACCGGGCTGTATGTGCCCGACGCCGGCCGCTTCGAGCTTCAGGGCCGGCCCTACGAGCCGCGGGCGGTGCACGAGGTGGCGCGGGCGGGCATTGCGCGCACCTTTCAGAACATCCGTCTGTTCGGGGACATGACCGCCCTTGAAAACGTGATGGTGGGGCGACATCTTCGGACCCGTTCCGGGCTGGTGGGGGCGGTGCTGCGGCTGCCCGCGTGTCGCCGCGAGGAGCGCGAGATTGCCGAGCGCGCGCACGAACTGCTTGACTATGTGGGCATCGCCCGGCTGGCTGATTATCGTGCCCGCACGCTGTCCTATGGCGACCAGCGCAGGCTCGAGATTGCGAGGGCGCTGGCCACCGAGCCGGTATTGCTCGCGCTCGACGAACCTGCCGCCGGCATGAATGCCACCGAAAAGCAGCAGCTGCGCGCACTGATCGAAAAAATTCGCAACGACGGGCGCACGCTCCTGTTGATTGAGCACGATGTGAAACTGGTGATGGGCCTGTGCGACCGCGTGACCGTGCTCGATTATGGCCGCGAGCTTGCCGCCGGCTCCCCTGCCGAGGTACAGCGCGACGCGCGCGTGATCGAGGCCTATCTGGGCACGGCTGGAGCCCACTGAGATGGCCGCAACCGTACTTGATGTGCGTGGCGCCGAGGTTGGTTACGGAGGCATCGTGGCGGTCAAGGGCATCGATCTTAGGGTGGACGCAGGCGAGCTGGTCTGTCTGATTGGCTCCAATGGCGCGGGCAAGACCACCACCATGAAGGCCATGACGGCGCTCCTGCCGCTTCGCGCCGGTGACATTCAGTTTATGGGTCGTTCGGTGACGGGGCGCGGCCCCTGGGATCTGGCGGGCGAGGGGCTGGTCATGGTGCCCGAGGGACGGGGCGTGTTTGCCCGCATGTCAATCACCGAGAACCTGCAGATGGGCGCGTATCTGCGCACTGATCGACACGAGATCGCCACTGACCTCGACAGGGTCTTTGGCCTGTTCCCCAGGCTGGCCGAGCGCCGCGCGCAGCTCGCTGGCACCCTGTCGGGCGGTGAGCAGCAGATGCTTGCCATGGGGCGTGCGCTGATGGCACGGCCCCGCCTGCTGCTGCTTGATGAGCCGTCGATGGGCCTCGCACCCCTCATGGTGGACCGCATTTTCGAGGTGATCCAGCAGGTGCACGCGCAGGGCATCACCATTTTTCTGGTGGAACAGAATGCCGGCCGCGCGCTGCAGATCGCAGACCGGGCCTATGTGATGGAATCTGGACAAATTGCCGCAACGGGCCCTGCTCGCGCTATGCTCACCGATGATGCGGTTCGGCAGGCTTATCTGGGCGGCTAACCCAACCCATACTGAACGAATCTCGCACGCAGGGACCTAGAAGGCCCATCAGGGCACCCGACAACTTTCGCAACCGGAGACCTTCATGACACTGAAACTCTCTCGACTCGCCGCGCTCGTGGCGCTCGCCTCGATCGCCACTGCAGCCTCCGCACAGGACGTCATCCGCATCGGGCACGTCGGCCCCACCAGCGGCGGTATTGCGCACCTGGGTAAAGACAACGAAAACGGCGCGCGCCTGGCCATTGAAGACCTCAACGC
>JAGWXN010000336.1 GCA_018969885.1 Betaproteobacteria bacterium
GAGCCCCTGCCGCGATTCAGCGCCGCGCTCGCGGCAACCTGTCCCGGCGGACGCGGGCCCGAGATCTGGGTCAAGCGCGACGACATGCTCGGACTCTTTCCAGGTGGCAATAAAACCCGCAAGCTCGAGTTTCTGGTGGCCGATGCCCTCGCTCGCGGCGCCGACACGCTCATCACTTGCGGCGCTCCGCAGTCCAATCACTGTCGCATCACCTTGGCGGCAGCGGCGCGTGAAGGTCTCGCCTGCCGGTTCGTGATCGAGGAGCGTGTGCCGGGCACCTATTCCGACACAGCAAGCGGCAATCATTTCCTCTATCGACTGATGGGGGTCGAAGATATCGTGGTGGTCCCCGCCGGAACGCCCATGGGACCCGCCATGGAGGCCGTTGCGGCACAACTCGCGACGCTGGGGCGTCAGGGCTACATCATCCCGGGTGGCGGCTCCAACGCCATCGGCGGACTGGGCTACGTGGCGTGCGTCCAGGAGATGCAGCAGCAATGGTTTGATCTTGGCTGGTCACCCGACCATGTGGTGGTCGGTTCAGGCAGTTCGGGCACGCACGGCGGCATGCTTGCCGGATTGATTGGTTGCCATCTCGCCAACTCATTGATCGGCATCGGCGTCAGCCGCGAACCGATCGATCAGGTTCCGCTTGTGCAGCGTGAAGCGCAGTCGGTGCTCGATGCGCTGGGCATCAACATGACGGTGCCGGCAAGCGCAGTGCGCTGTGTGGGCGGATGGTGGCAGCCAAAATATTCGCTACCCAACTCGGCCATGGTCGAGGCCGTTCAGTTGCTCGCGCGCACCGAGGCGATCCTGCTAGACCCCGTCTACACCGGCAAGGTCATGGCTGGGCTGATCGGGCTTGCCCGCCAGGGGCAACTCAAACCGGGTGAACGGGTGCTGTTCATGCACACGGGCGGGTTGCCCGCCCTCCACATGTATGAAGACGTGGTGCTTGGCAAGATCAGTAGCCCGCCTGCTCCAGGTGCTGCGGGCTGAAGCGGAAAGCGGCGCGATCAGAAGCGCGGTCACGCCCGCCGTCAAGACGCGAGGCCAACGGGGCCGCCAGCGAGGCGCCCCGAACGGCGATCAGAGACCAGCAGCGATCCCGGCTTCGGCCGCCTTCACCTGCAGGGCCAAATACTTCGACATGATGCGGCACTGCGCAAAGCTGCCCGCAATGAACCACAGGCCCCGTTGCCCGGTTTGATTGAAGACCGAATTCAGCTCCTGGGTTTGGGGGTTGATGCCCCAAACGCGCCCTACCCGCGCAGCCACTTCGGTACCAAACAACTGTCCCACCAGATGCTCCGGCCCCAGATAACCTGTTGCAAATACGATCAGATCGGCAGGAAGGAGCCCGTCTCGGAACTGAATGCCCTCGGGCACCACCCGCTCGATGTCAGCGTACTGACGCAGCGGAATCTTCCCTTCAGCAATCAGGTTGGAGCAGCCCACGTTGAAGTAATAGCCGCCGCCGCGATTCAAGTACATGAACTGCCAGCCGGTTTCGTCTTCCTCGTTGATCTGGAATCCGACGCGTTTCAAACCATCGATGAGATCGCGGTCGAGTTCGCGTGCCTGAATAGCGAGCATCCGATGAAGTTTTTCAAACCAGGCAAGCGGCATCGATGCTGCGATCTGGTCGCATTCATCGAGCGACCGTCCTTCGTGGTAGAGCGTGTAAGGCAATTGGCCAGCCGGCTCGACGCTCACGATCAGCGTGGGGCTTCGCTGCACCATGGTGACCGACACCCCGTTTGAGTACAGATCCTGGGCGATGTCATGCGCACTGGTGCCGGTTCCGATCACCACCGCATGGCGTCCCTTCCACGGGGTCGGGTCTTCGTATCGGCTGGAGTGAACCGCAAGCCCGCGAAAATCGCTCAGGCCATTGACCTTGGGAAGTTGCGGGGTGTCACTTGCACCCGTGGCCATGATGAGATGGCGGGGACGAAGCGTACGTTCAACGCCATCGCGTCGGATGCGCGCAACCCAGCAGTCATTGGCCTCATCACGCTCCGCGCCCAGGAACTCGGTGCGGGTCCAGTAGTTGATTTCCATCGCATCAACATAGGCCTCGAACCAGCTGGCGAGTTTGTCCTTGGGAAGATAGGTGGGGAAGTTGGGCGGAAACGGCATGTAGGGCAGGTGATTCGCATACACCTGGTTATGCAAGGTCAGCGCGTGATAGCGCAACCGCCAGTTGTCGCCGATGCGGCCGAGCCGGTCAATCACCAGCGCGTCAACTTCGAGTTGGCGAAGCCGGGCTGCGATCGACAATCCGGCCTGCCCTCCACCCACCACGAGCACGGTCGGGTCACGGTCTTCATAGCGAGACGATGAAACCCGACGGTCAAGCCAGTTCGGCCCGCTGAAATCACGCGAATAGATCTCACCCTTGGGCCGCCTGCGCCCGATCGCCTCCTCGTGGCCTTTGAATTCATCGACCTCGGTAAACAGTGTCCACGCCTTGGGGGCATCGCCCTCGAGCGTAGCTGGATCAAGCCGAACGATGCCGCGCGCGCTTGCCGTAGCCGTCTCAAACTTGAAAAACACCTCCAGCACCGTGTAACCGGCCCGCAAAACCTGTGCCGGCGCTGAGCGCTGCGGGTCGATGACAAACGCGCGAGCCTGGCTTACCCGGTTCGCACTCGCCAGCTGGCTGGCGATATCGGCGCCACCGCTGAGGGTGGCGATCCGACCGGTGAAGGTCACCATGTCGCGCCAGTGTGAGTCGGCGTGAAACAGCGCAGACAGGGCCTGGCGATTCCCTTGCGCAAGCGTTGCCGAAAACGATTCGAGCCAGCGTGCCGCAGCGACCTGCTGAAGCGATTCTTCAACCACCATCATCATTTTGAAGTCCCGAACTCAATCGAAAAATGTAAAGCCCGTGATGTTGAGACGCCCTGGTCCGACACAAGACGTCTGTCGCGCGATCAGGCGGCCTTCTCGGCCGACGCATCAGGCAAAGCAGGCATCTCTTTCAGGAGGCGGCCAAAACCCGGCACGCTCCGATGCCCGCCCAACATCTGTAGAACCTGCCAGATCGCCACATTGTTGGTGGTGAGAACGGGCTTGCCGACCCGGGCCTCCAGCGCCTCGATGATGGGCACCGTCCACCAGTTGCCGCAGGCAAGAAACAGCACATCGGCATCGGGCCGGTCAGCCTTCAGACCAAGTTCAATGGCCGATTCGGGCGGCAACCGACCGATGTCGTTATTGCGGGTGACCTCGGCCGCCACCTGAGATACCACCTCGATGCCGTGCGAATGCAGAAAGTCGGCTACCTGTTGATTGGTCTGGGACGACCAGGGCCCGGCGAGCGCCACCTTGCGAGTACGGTAGGCCCCCATGGCCGCGATCATGGCGGTTGCCGCGGTCGTGGCACGGCGCCCCGTTGCATCATGAATGCGCTGAATCAGTTGTGCGTCATAGCCCTTGCCCATGCGGGTGGAAGGCGCGGTGGCGGCGAGCAGGATCACATCGACATCGGCGTCGGCGAGCTTACGCGCCTCCTTCTCGAGCTCAGCCACGATCTTGAGCGTTGAATCAGGATCAACGCTCGCGAGCCCCAGGCGGGTGACGTGCAGCGACACGCTTGAGGGCAGCGTCGATGCGAATTCAGGCTCCTGAGTGGAATTGGAGGAAGGCACCAGCAGCCCCACTCGTTGCTGTTTGACGACGCGCTCCATGACTTGATCTCCCGTTTGC
>JAGWXN010000337.1 GCA_018969885.1 Betaproteobacteria bacterium
ATGGGCGTCGACGACATTCTGGAGGCGGTCGTCGCGCGCATCCCGCCGCCAAAGGGTGATCCCGATGCGCCGCTTCAGGCGCTCATCATCGACTCCTGGTTCGATAACTATGTCGGTGTGGTGATGTTGGTTCGGGTGTTCAATGGGGTGCTCCGCCCCAAAGATCGAATCCGCCTGATGGCAACCGGGATGTCGTATCCCTGCGAACAGGTTGGCGTGTTCACCCCCAAGTCGCTTACTCGCGAGCAACTCACGGCCGGGGATGTCGGCTTTGTGATTGCGGGCATCAAAGAGTTGAAAGCGGCGCGGGTGGGCGACACGATTACCATGGAGCGTGCGCCAGCCACGTCACCGCTGCCAGGCTTTAAGGAAATCAAGCCGTCGGTGTTTGCCGGGCTCTATCCGGTGGAAGCCAACCAATATGAGGCGATGCGCGAGGCGCTCGAGAAACTTCAGTTAAACGATGCGTCGCTTCAGTTCGAGCCCGAGGTGTCGCAGGCGTTGGGGTTCGGGTTTCGCTGCGGGTTTCTTGGTCTCCTCCACATGGACATCGTTCAGGAGCGGCTCGAACGCGAATTCGACATGGACCTCATCACCACGGCCCCAACCGTGGTCTACGAGGTTTTGATGCGGGACGGCACCCTGCTGCGGGTCGAAAACCCGTCGAAAATGCCCGACCCTTCCAAGATCGAAGAGATCCGCGAGCCGGTGGTGTCGGTCACCATCTTCGTGCCGCAGGAGTATGTCGGGTCGGTGATGACCCTCTGCACCGGCAAGCGTGGGGTTCAGACCAACCTGGCCTACCACGGCCGCCAGGTGCATCTCAGCTACGACTTGCCAATGAACGAAATCGTGCTCGATTTCTTCGACAAGCTGAAGTCGATCTCCCGTGGCTACGCGTCCATGGACTATGAATTTCGCGAATACCGCGCATCGGATGTCGTCAAGATGGACGTGCTGGTCAATGGCGACAAGGTCGATGCACTGTCATTGATCGTTCATCGAATGGTCTCTCAAAGCCGCGGTCGCGAACTGGCCGCCAAGATGCGCGAACTTATCCCGCGACAGATGTACGACGTGGCCATTCAGGCCGCAATCGGCTCCAACATCATTGCTCGCGAGAATGTGAAGGCGCTTCGCAAAAACGTGCTCGCGAAGTGTTACGGCGGTGATATCTCGAGGAAAAAGAAACTCCTCGAGAAGCAGAAGGCAGGAAAGAAGCGGATGAAACAGGTGGGGTCAGTGGAAATTCCGCAGGAGGCGTTTCTCGCGGTGCTTCAGGTTGAAGACCGCTGATCGGATCGTTCATGAACTTCGCGCTCATCCTGTTTGTGCTGGTGTTGATCACGTTTGCAGCGTGGCTTGCCGACCGCTTCCTGTTCCGTCCGCGGCGTATCGCAGCGGCCCGCGAGGCGCTCGAGCGTTTCGATGCAAGCGCGGTGCCTGCCGGGGTGTCGGCCGACACCCGAGCCGAAGAGCGCGAAGGGCTCCGCGCCAAGCTCGAGCGTCAGCCCATCTGGCTCGAGTACACAGCGGGGCTCTTTCCGGTCATCGCAGTCGTGTTCATGCTGCGCTCGTTTGTGGCGGAGCCCTTCAAGATCCCCTCCGAGTCGATGCTCCCCACGCTCTTCGTGGGCGATCTGATTTTGGTAAACAAGTACACCTATGGCGTTCGGCTGCCCGTCATCAACACCAAGGTGATCGATGTGGACTCGCCCAAGCGTGGCGATGTCATGGTGTTTCGCTACCCGCGTGACCCTTCGATCGACTACATCAAGCGCGTGGTGGCCTTGCCTGGGGATCGCCTGGTTTATGCCGATGGGCGCCTCACCATCAACGGTCAGCCGGTCCCGCTGACCGCTGCCGGGGAATTTGAAGACAGGCGCCGTCTGATCCTGTATCCTCAATATTCAGAAACACTTGGAAATACCCCGCATAAGGTATTGACAGAATTGAATAAATCGTCTCGAATCGAGCCGATGGAAAGGTTTCCTTTCATCGATCGCTGTAGTTACCGTGGTTCCGGGCTTGATTGCACGGTGCCGGCGGGTCACTATTTCGTGATGGGCGATAACCGTGAAAACAGCCTGGACAGCCGATTCTGGGGCTTCGTCCCTGAGCAGAACATTGTCGGCAAGGCGTTCTTCATCTGGATGAACTTCGGTGACTTTGGCCGTATTGGCCGATTTCACTGAGCGAGAGGCCGGCATGCGCGACGAATCGCCCAGTCCGGTCCCCAGGAGCGAATTTTTGAGCGAACCGCTCGAAACACTCGAGCAGGCCTTGGGCTACGCATTTGGCGAGCCAAGTTTGCTTCGGCAGGCCCTGACGCACCGCAGCTACGGCCAGCCGCATAACGAACGCCTGGAGTTCCTGGGTGATTCGGTGCTCAACTGCGCAATGGCGTCCCTCCTCTTCGAGCGATTCGGAAAGCTTGACGAAGGTGACCTGTCGCGGTTGCGCTCGAATCTGGTCAAGCAGCAGGCCTTGGTCGATATCGCGCACCGGCTCGGCCTCAGCCGCCATTTGCTCCTTGGCGAGGGCGAGCTTCGAAGCGGCGGCATGCGTCGCCCCTCTATTTTGGGCGATACGGTCGAGGCTCTCATCGGCGCCATCTTCATCGACGCCGGGTTCGACCGTGCCTCGGATGTCATCCGCGCCCTCTACGATCCCATCCTGAAGTCTGTTGATCCCCGAACACTGGGTAAAGACGCCAAAACACTTCTGCAGGAGCACCTGCAGGGTAAAAAGCTGCCGTTACCTGTTTACGCGGTGGTTGCCACGCACGGCGCGGCGCACAACCAGACCTTCGAGGTCGAGTGTTCGGTGCCGAAGCTCGGGATCCAGGTGTTGGGGAGCGGCGGCAGTCGTCGTGCGGCTGAGCAGGCGGCTGCGCGCCTTGCGCTCGACGCCGCTGAGGCTGCTTCGGTTGTCACGCGCCGAACCCGCGGCACGCGTCAGGCGGCGCCCGACGCGCCCGCGGGGGCAACGGCGCCGCTTGGCGCTTCACCGTCCGGGTTGACAGGTCCCGTGTCCGGCCCGTCGCCGAAGGGGGCGGAAGAGCCAGCGGGTCCGGCCGCTGAAGCCGCCTGAGGACGAAGTCGCTTCCGATGCATCGCTGTGGATCCGTCGCGATTGTTGGGCGTCCCAACGTTGGTAAATCAACGCTCTTGAACCGACTCGTCGGGCAAAAGCTCTCGATCACCTCCGATCGCCCGCAGACCACCCGACATCGAATCGTTGGCGTCCTGTCTCGTGACGACGCGCAGCTTTTATTCCTCGATAGCCCCGGCTTTCAGACGCGGGTGGGGGGAGCGCTCAACCGGGTTCTGAACCGAACTGCGCTCCAGGTGGCTGAGGACGCCGATGTCACACTCCTGGTCTGCGATGCGCAGGCCTGGACCCCAGCCGACGAAGCGTTTGCGCGGCGGCTCACCCGCGCCCGGCCCCGGTTGCTGGTCCTGAACAAGATTGATCAGGTACCCGACAAGTCGCGGTTACTCCCCATGGTGCAAAAGCTCCAGGGCGAGTATGGCTTTGATGAAATCATTCCGGTCAGTGCTCGTACAGGGCGCCAGATTGACACCCTGATCGGACTTTGCGTGCAGCGATTGCCTGAGGGGCCGCCGCTCTTCGAGACGGATGCGCTCACCGACCGAAGCGAGCGGTTCCTCGCCGCTGAAATGATTCGCGAAAAGCTGTTTCGGCAATTGGG
>JAGWXN010000338.1 GCA_018969885.1 Betaproteobacteria bacterium
CAGACGTGGCAGTTGACCACGGCCGGATCCTGGCTGTGGAAGCGGGGCTGAACGCCCATGCCTCTCGCGTGATCGACGCCACCGGGTTAGCAGTGGCACCAGGTTTCATCGATATCAAGACCCACTCCGACTTCACGCTTCCGATCAACCCGCGTGCTGAAAGCAAACTCCGCCAGGGCGTCACCACCGAAATCATTGGCCACTGCGGGTTTTCGGTCGCGCCCTGCCTGCCAGGTAAGGTGCAGTTACTTGCCGACTACCTGAACCCGAGCGCGCCGTGGCTGCCGTTTCGCGAAATGGGTTTTGCTGAGTATCTCGACAGCTTTCCGCCCACTTCGGTCAACGCGGGGATGCTGGTGGGCCATAACACGCTCCGGCTCATGGTGATGGGCATGGCCCAGCGTGCCCCCAGCGCAGCCGAGCTGCAGGCCATGATCGCGCTCCTCGATGAGGGGCTCGCGGCTGGAGCCCTTGGCATGTCGAGCGGGCTTTTCACCTCACCCGGTTCCTATGCGCAGCCTGAGGAGATCCTCGCGCTCGCCAGGCGACTGGAGCTTGCCCAAGCGGCCTACTTCACCCATCTGCGCGATGAATCCAACGGCGTACTGTCGGCGCTAGACGAAGCTATCGATATTGGGCGCGCTTGCCGGATTCACGTTCAGGTCGTTCACTTCAAGTGCTCCGGCCTCGACAATTGGGGCCAGACGCAAACCGCGCTAGCCCGCATGCAGGCGGCGCGGAACGAGGGCATCGACATTGATTGCGACGCCTATCCCTACACGGCCGGCAGCAACCCTCTCAAGAATATCCTGCCTCAGTGGGTTCAGGCAGGCGGTGTCGATGCCATGCTCGAACGCCTGCAACGGCCCGAAACGCGCACACGAATTCGCGAGGAGGTTGCGCGCGACGGGCTCAACAATTGGGGGCGTATCGAGTCCTGGGAGGCCGTTCGCATTTCGATCACTCCGCGGCAGCCTGCACACGCGGGCAAGACCATCGCGTCGCTCGCCGCTGAGCGTGGGCTGGACCCGGTTGATGCGCTTTGCGATTTTCTGATCGCCGACCATGGCGGCACGCGAGTGCTTGTCACCTCGATTTCGGAAGACGACGTTCGCCACCTGATCCGCTCAGACTCCGCGCTGGTGGGCTCAGACGGCAACTGTGTGGCCGACTATGGCGTGGTCAGCCAGGGCATGCCCCACCCGCGCTTTTATGGCACCTTCCCGCGCGTACTGGGCCGCTATGTTCACCGCGAACGCGTCACCAGCCTCGAGCATGCGATCTTCAAGATGACGGGCGCGACAGCCCGCGCCTTAAGGCTGCGCGACCGCGGCCTTCTGAAACCGGGACTGGCTGCCGACATCACGCTATTTGAGCCGCAGGTGTTCCTGGACCTCTCCACCTATGAGGAGCCACACCGCTACCCGGCGGGCGAGCGAACAACGGTGCTGGTCAACGGCGAGGTCGTGATCGACGAAGCGCGCCACACCGGCGCTCTGCCAGGAAGGGTCCTGCGTCGGGCGACGGACGGCAGCGTCGGACTCAGCTGACCGGCCACAACCCTTTCAGAAGTTTTTTCATGTCCAGACGCGAGGCGATGCGCCGCGACGCTTCGCCCACCTGCCGCATCAGCGCATCGTGATCCACACGAGTGAGGCGGCCGTCTTTGAGCACCTGCTCCCCCGCGATGAACACGTCTCGGACGCTGCTACCTGTTGCGCTGTAGACCAGATTCGACACCGGGTTGTAAAGCGGCTGCCATTCGGGCTGCATGGCATCAAACAGCACGAAATCGGCCTCCTTGCCCACTTCAATCGAGCCGATACGATTCTCCAGGCCCACGCCGCGAGCCCCGTTGATGGTCGCCATCTCGACGGCGAGCTCTGGCGGCATCACGCGCGGATTCATTCGTACCTCTTTGTAGAGGCAGGCCGCCATCCGCATTTCCTGCGTCATATCGACCACCCCGGAGCTCGCATGATCCGAACCCAGGCTGACGTTGACGCCCATCGCCATCAGTTCCGGATGCTTACCCACCGACATGTAACCGTAGCCATTGTGGAGCGACGACGACGGGCTGCAGACCAGGGTGGGCTTTCGTTTGACCAGTAGCGCGAGTTCCTGTGGCTCAAGCCATCCCGAGTGAACCAGGATCATGTTTTCGTCGAGTACGCCCAGGGCTTCCAGGCGCTCGATCTCCGCCTTGCCCGATGCGGCCAGGCTTGCGTCATGAGTCTGGTAACTGAAGCAGGCATGGGTCTGGAGCTTGACCTGGTGCTTGTTGGCGAGATCCTTCAGTCCGGTGATCAGTTTGTCGCTCGCGTTGTTCATCCCGCGAAACGACGCAGAGAGCGTGAGCCGGCCGTGGTGACGCCCCAGATAGCGTTCGAACAGGGCTTCGGTCTTTTCCAGGCAGGCCTCGGTTGACTCGATCATGCTGGCCGGCAAGAGCCCCATGACCGAGCGCGTCTTGTCGAAGCACGAACAGGCTGCAACCAGCCGCATGCCGGTCGACATGACCGAAGCGATGGTGGCATCGGGGTGATAGTTGCCAGGATCGGTAAAGCAGGTGACCCCGTGCCGCAGCAGTTCAAGGGCTGCAAAGGCCGAACTGACCTCAACGTCTTCGCGCGTGTTCGCCGCTTCATACGGATACATGTGCTCGAAGAGAAACTGCTGGGCATTTGCCTCATCGGCGAGCCCTCGTGAAAGCTGGAACGACGCATGCAGATGGTTATCAATGAGCCCAGGGGTGACCACGCAGCCGCGCGCGCTGAACGAGGTTCGCGGCTGCCACTGCGCGCGCAGCGCGTCAGACTTCCCCACGGCAACAAACCGTCCGCCCTGAACGGCGAGTGCCGCCTCGCGAATCACCCGGCGCTCCGGATCCACGCTAATCAGCCAGTCGATATCGGTGACCAGCAGGTCACAGTCTTGAGGGGTGAACATGGAGGCACGCTCCGGCAGGCGGCTCAGTCAGCCTTGATGTTGTTTTCGCGAATGAGCTTTCCCCAGCGCTCGTAATCGCGCCGGACCAGCGTTGCGAACGGATCGGCGCCGAGCGCGGAGGGCTCTAAGCCCAACTCGCGCAGGCGGCTGGCCATATCGGGCGAAGTCACCGCGGCATTGATCGCCTCCGAGAGCTGGGCGATCACCTCGCGCGGCGTTCCAGCAGGCGCAAACACCCCATGCCAGCCCTGCGCGCCCGACCCGGGAAACAAACTGTCCATCGTCGGTACCGCGGGCAGGCTGGCAAGCGGCGCGGGACTGCTGGTGAGAAGCGGGCGCAGCCGCCCCGCCTGGACCATGGGAAGCATTCCCAGTGTGGTGTCGAACAGGAGATCAACCTCGCCAGAGAGCAGCGCCTGCATCGCGGGCGCATTGCCCTTGTACGGGATGTGCTGGATCTGGATGCCGGCGGCTGATCGCAGGAGCTCGACATACATGTGCTGGCCAGAACCCATCCCAGCGCTTGCATAGTTCAGTTTGCCGGGATCTTTACGCGCCAGCTGCACCAGATCCTGCATCGACTGGATATTCGACTTCGCATTGACCGCCAGCACGTAGTCGAAGGTGGTGACCCGAGCCACCGCAGTGAGGTCGCGGAAGATGTCGTAGGGGGCGCTGCTCAAACTCACAACCGTCACCATGGGGGTGGCGGCATTGAGGACCAGCGTGTAACCGTCGGG
>JAGWXN010000339.1 GCA_018969885.1 Betaproteobacteria bacterium
GGCTCGGCTGCGGTCTCACCCTTCTGGTCGTCTTGTCGAACTGGAATACTTCCACCGGCGTTCCAGCCCAGGGCGGCCGACGCAAGTCGCTGACGCTGGTAGGGCAGCACGTTGAAATCGGTCGACTGCACCTCGCGATCAACTTGGCCACTCAGCCGGATGGCAACGTTTTCAATCGTAGAGGTGAACAGCTCGTCGGCCTGCTGCTGCGTGACCACCGCCACAAATCGCAGATTCTCGAGATCGACCACATCCCCGAGAGGTTCGCCTCTTTGCACCCAGCTGCCGAGCTTCTCGCTTACTCTGGGCGCAACGAATGTGCCGTCGTGGCGGGCCAAGACCTTCAGCTGCTCGAAGCGGTACTCGAGCTCGGTCAACCTCTCACGCAACATCGCCAGCCGCCGCTGAAGCGGCTGAACATCGGCGGGCGCGGTCGCCAGGGCCTGATTGCGCATCAGCTCGGTTTCAGTGATCTGGTGTCGGGAAGCCCGGATTTCGTATTCGAGTTCGGGATTGCTCAACTGCGCAATCAGCTGGCCTGCTTTCACGCGGTCGCCGTTCCTCACGTGCAGCACGTCCAACCGCCCCGCCATGCCGGGGGTGACTGAATTGGCAGAAACCGACTCGATCACCCCCGGCGCCCGAATCGATGCGCGCCAAGGCAGCATCGACACCAGCAGAATCGGAATGATCAATCCAACCGCGCTAGCGGAAATGGCTCGGGTTCGGTTGCGCGAAACAGCCGGCCCGGCCAGATGCCCGAAGAGCTTTGCGAGCGGAATGACCACCAGCATGATGAAAGTTGTGAGGGCAAACACCACGCCGAGTAAAAACCATTGGTCGGCCACATACTCGAGGACCAGCGCAACGACCATCAGCCGGTAGATGAAACTCAGTGCACCGTAGCCAGTCAGCCACCACCACTCGCGGCGGTCGGTCGATGGCCCCTTGGCATCTCGGCTTCCAAGCAGGTAGCGGTCTGCGAAATAAAGCCACTGCTGGTTCGCCCGCTGGTAGAGGTTCGGAATATCGATCAGATCGCAGAGCACGTAATACGCGTCGAATCGCAACAATGGGTTGCCATTGAACAGCAGGCTCGATATGGAACCCAGCAGCATGACGTTGAAGGCGAGCGTATGGACCAGTCCTGGCCCGGTATTGGCCCAGACGACCGCACCGAGCGCGGCCATGAAAAGCTCGGACAACACGCCCACTGCACCCACCAGCGCACGCTCATAGCGACTTCGAAAGGCCCAGCTTGCGGTGGCGTCGACATAGGGCAAAGGCGCCATGACCAGAAGCATGATGCCGAACACATGCACTTCACCACCGAAGCGCTTGCAAACAAAGGCATGAGAAAGTTCATGCACAACCTTCATCGCGGCCATGCAGAGGTAGAGCCAGATCAGGTTGTCGAGCGCGAGCACACCCTGTGTCTGATCGGCGATTTGCGGCAAATTTTCCAGAACCGCCTTGGCTCCGACCACCACCACGACCAGCCAGATCAGCGCAGCCGGCACGCTCACCATCGCCCGAATAAGCGGCATGATGGTGTTCAGCCAGTCATTCGGGTTCCAGACCGGAATCCGCAAATAAAGAAAGCCAAGCAGCTTGCCGTAGAGCTCACGCTGCTTGAACTGCCGATAGCGATCGAAAATTTCTACGCTATCGGGTTCACTGCGGAAATACAGCAGGTTTGACTGATGTAACTGCCCGAGGAGCTGGATCACCTCGTGCTGGCTCGGCGCATCCGCAGGGAACATTTCAAGCGACTCGCGCCAAGCCTGGTCAACGGTGCGTCGTGGAGACAGCCGCGACACAAATCGCCAGGCCTGCGGCGTCAGGCGAAAAAAACGCTGGGTGAATCGATCCTGCAGAACATACCAGTCGGCACCGCCAAAGCGCTGGCGCTGCACCTGTACGCTGGGTAGCAGGCCAATACGCGCCTCGGCGATGCGATGCCAGGACTCGCTGAAGGTCTGGGCAGTCACAGTACGGCTCCGGCGGTGTACAGCGGGTACGAGCGCATCACCACCACAGCTTCAGCCGCAACGCGTCAATCGCGCGGCGGGTCATCAGCCATAGGATGTTTTGCCGCCCGGCGTCAATTCGAGCCAGTCCGGTCATGCCGGGACGCCACCAGGCCTCGGGCGACTCAAGGAGTCTGGCCCTCACCATGAAAAGATTGCCCGCCTGAGGCTTCACCTGGGCAACAGGAATCACGGCTTCGATCTGAATCGGGTAGTTTCGGTCGGGTTGGCTGAGCAGCGAGATTTCGCCCCGCGACTCGGGCGTGATGAACCGCATGTCGGCCTCGGGGATGTAGAGCGTGACGTACAGGCCCTCGACCTTCGCCACACGGAATACCTTATCGCCACGCCGAACCGGCGAACCGAGGAGCTCGCGACGCTCGCCCTCGACAATCACTCCGTCAAAGGGCGCAACGATTCGCGCCTGCTCGAGCTGGTAGAGCGTGCGCTCAAGGCGCGCCTGCGCCTGAGCTCGCCTTGCAATCGAGATCTGTACATCGGCGGTTTGCCCGGCTGCACGTGCCTTTTCAGACTCTGCAGTGAAGCGACGGATTTCCGCCCGGATTTCGGATTCCTGAAGCAGCAATTCCTGCCGGTCGAGCACCGCGAGGACGGCGCCCTGACGAACCGTATCGCCGCTGGTGGCTAGGACCTGGTCCATGTAGCCGTCGAAGGGGGAGTTGAGCAGCTGCGCGCTGTCAGTCACCAGCTCGGCGTTGGCGTCGATGCGGTGCGGCCACGTGCCGAAGATTCCATACAGCAGCAGCGCCGCAAAGCAGATAGCAAGAAGCTTGCGGCCGATATCGTTGATACGGACCGCCTCAACCGCTAACCGACTGATGTGATGACCTGCGCGAGCACCAATCCACCGGTCACGCAGCTCCAGTTCGGCGAGCCAGGGCATCACCATCTGCAGACCGAGTTCCAGCGCCTCGAGAGGAACAGGAGGGGGCGCGATGTCGTCATGCGCGAGCAGCAGTACGGCCTCGGTGGCATCGTCGTTACCACGCAGCGGCATGCTGAGCAGTGCGGCAAAACCTAATCCCTGCCGAAGACGCGCGTGCGCGATGACGGGGGCGCCCGCCTCGCCTGACCCTGGATCATGAACCGCAGCGTCGTGATCGAGCGTTTCTTCCATCGCCGACTCGATCAAGCGCACGTGGTCTGCGCGCCGCTCAAAGCGGTCGAGGTGACTGATCGCGCGCATCCGCATATACGGGCCGCGCCGCCAGCCGAGGCTCACCTGGGTCCAACCGGTCTGGGCGGCAATGCCGTTCACCAGTGCAAGCGACGCCGACCCGAACTCTCGATGACGCGTGACCTGGATCACCAGGTCCAGCCAGGCGAGCAAGGCACCACGCGCAGCGGGGTCCTCCAGCCCGACGCCCGCGGGTCGGATGAGGGCATCGCCTGCACGCTGCGAAACGCCTGGCAGTCCATCAGACGGAATATCGGCAATCAGCTGTGCCCGCAGCACCAGCTCATTGAGGCGCGGGCGCTCGGCCTCCGGAATTTCAAGGACGAGGATTGCGGACCGCGCCTGCGGCAGCCGGATGCCCAGCACGATAACTGGCATGCCGGGCCCCGAGGGCACGGTTCCGAAACCCTTTTCACCAAGCCGTTCGACGAGATCGGAGGCGAGTCCGGGCCAGCGGTTA
>JAGWXN010000022.1 GCA_018969885.1 Betaproteobacteria bacterium
AGAGGACATGGAAGACGACTCCGCGACGGCGGCAATAGTGCCCGAACCCTCAATGATAAGCGGGGTCACGCAACCGACGGGGCGGTAAACTTGAACGGTTTGGCGCCAAAGCGCCGCACCTCAACGCCCCTCCCCTTGGGTCTTCTCAACATGACTGCACAACTTATTCGCAAGGCAGTGTTCCCGATCGCCGGTCTTGGGACGCGGTTCCTGCCCGCCACCAAAGCCTCGGCCAAGGAAATGCTGCCCGTGGTCGACAAGCCTCTCATCCAGTACGCGGTGGAAGAGGCCTACGCAGCCGGTATCCGCCAGATGATCTTTGTCACTGGCCGCACTAAGCGCAGCGTCGAAGACCACTTCGACACCGCGTATGAGCTGGAAAACGAGCTCGAGGTGGCGGGCAAGCTCAGCCTCCTTTCCATTGCACGCTCGATCGCGCCCGATGACATGCTGTGCACCTACGTGCGCCAGCCGCGCGCGCTGGGGCTGGGCCATGCGGTGCTTTGCGCCCGCGAACTGGTCGGTAGCGAACCTTTCGCCGTGCTGCTCGCCGATGACCTCATGGTGGGCACACCGCCTGTCATGGCTCAGATGGTGGCCCAGTACACCGAATGGCGGGCCAGCATTCTCGCGGTCCAGGACGTGCCGCGCGAACACACGCGGCGCTACGGCATTGTCTCGGGTCGCGAAGTCGCCGACGGCATCGTCGATGTCTCGGGCATCGTCGAGAAACCCGAACCGGCGGTCGCCCCCACCACGCTCGCGGTCGCCGGTCGATACATCTTGAGCGCGGGCGTCTTCAAGGAACTCGAAGCGCTTCCACGAGGTGTGGGCGGCGAAATCCAGCTGACCGACGGCATTGCGCAGTTGCTCAGACGCGAGAAGGTTTTCGCCTATCGCTATCGAGGCACGCGTTACGACTGCGGGTCCAAACTGGGCTTCCTGCAAGCCACGGTCGACCTGGGCGAGGAACACGCCGAGGTCGGTGCCGAATTCCGTCAATGGCTCACCGAACGCGTGGGTAGCACCACCCGCAAAGCGTAAACTCGCACACGCTTCATCCACCGCTGCTCCGGGTCCCTCAACAGACCCTCACCTAGTTGGAACCCCATCATGGACATGCAAGGCAGCCGTCAGCTCGCCGTCACCCGCGAACAGGCCTGGGATGCCCTCAACGATCCCGAGATCCTCAAACGCTGCATCACCGGTTGCGAAAAATTCGAGCTCACCGCCGACAACACCTACGCCATCGTGGTGGCGATCCGTATCGGCCCCGTGTCCGCGCGCTTCAACGGCAAGGTCACACTCGCCGACATCGTCGTGCCCGAGTCGTATGCGCTCCGGTTTGACGCTCAGGGAGGCGCCGCCGGCTTCGGCAAGGGCGAGTCGCAGGTCCTCCTGGTTCCCAATGATCAGGGCGTCGAACTGCGCTACACAGTGAAATCCACGGTGGGGGGCAAGTTGGCCCAGATCGGTCAACGGCTGATTGATGGGGTGGCCAAGTCGCTCGCAGAAGAGTTCTTCAGCCGCTTCGAGGCCGAGCTCGTCAAGCGCTTTGCGCCTGCACCGGCCGCCGCCGCAGCGCCTGCATCTGAACCACCGACCGAATCTGCGCCTGGCGGCGGCGCTGCGCCCAGCGCATCCGCGTCACCGGCCTTCGTCACGTCGCCCAAGGTCACCCCCAACTGGGTCTGGTGGGGCGCCATTGCAGCGGCGTTCGTTGCGGGCTGGCTGCTGGGTCGCTGAGCCTGTCCCGCATCACGTCGTTTGTGGTCGCCCCGTGAGGGCGCACAAAAAATTGGCTGTCAGAGAAATACTGATTCAAAACAATTAGCTAAGAATAAAACCTAGAAATTGACTCAATATTTCTGGAATTAACCGATAATAAGGGTTCACGTTACGCTTGAAACGTTATCGCAATGAAGTCTGTCGTTTTGGTGGTTGATGACGATCCTGTCTGTCTCAATCTCACCCGACATTTGGTTGAACGTGCTGATTACACGTTTATAGGCGCCGGATCCATCGGCGAAGCGCGCCGTCTGGCAGAACGAACCCCTCCCGATATCGCAGTGGTCGACCTGATGGTGGGGACGGAAAACGGCCTTGATCTTGTCAGACTATGGCGAGTTGAACAGCGATTCCCAATCCTGATCGTGAGCGGGCGCAGTGAACCCATCGATCGGGTGATCGGTCTCGAAGTCGGCGCAGATGACTATCTGACCAAGCCCTACGAACCACGCGAACTACAGTTACGACTCCGTAACGCGCTGGCGCACTCGGAGAGGGCAGCCAGGGCGCCGCGCCGCCCATCGAGCTGGCTGATCGGTAGCGGTGTTTTCGAGGCGATACGGCGAGCGATACTGCTGGATGGCCGTGAGGTTGCGCTCACCACGGCCGAATTCAGACTGGTCGACCTCCTCGTGCGTCACCCCAACCAGGTGATGACACGCGACCAAATCATGGATCATGTTCAGCAGCGCGAACGGCACTTTGCCACCGACCGATCGGTGGACATGCTGGTCGCCAGGCTGCGCCGAAAGCTGAGCACTGACGGTGTTCAAATCCAATCAATTCGCGGGGCCGGCTATATGCTGTGCGGCCACGTAGAACGGATTTCGTGAGCACAGGCGGGCAAGTGGCCGGCAACCTCCTGGCAACGCCCGGTGCCCGAACCCAGCCTCAACTCCCGGCGCGCAGCCTCCTCAACGCGGCAGTTGCCGTTGCTGTGACCCGGCGATCCGATGGTGTATTCCTCGACGTCAATCAAGCGTTCTGTGAACTGATCGGCTACGCCCGGCGCGATGTCATCGGAAAAAGCTCGCTCGAACTCGGCTGCTGGAGCGACCTGAGCGAACGCCGCTCAGCGATTGGCCGGGTGCCGAGCCTAGAGCCACTCGAACTGAGCCAGCACCGGCTTCGAAGAGCGGACGGAACGATTCGGCATTGCTGCGCCAACGTTTATCCTTCTAAGTCGTCAGGTGAACCTACGCTGATCACCGTGTTTGTTGAACCGTCGTCAGAACATGACGAGGAAATAAATCTAAGCCGCAATCACCTGCTTGTGGATACGGTATTGACGAGCATCACCGATGGGGTGTGTGTCACCCGGACCGACCTGTCATTGGCCTACCTGAATGTCGCGCTTCTTCGCCTCCATGGCTATCCGGACAACGCTGAGCGTGTCGTATCGCTGCGTGATCTCCGGGAGCAATTCGACCTCTTTACGGCGACGGGGCAACTGGTGCCCGATTGCGACTGGCCGGGCGAGCGAGCTGCGCGAGGCGAATCAGGCGTCGAAGTGGAATACGTGTGCGTGCGACGGGATAACGGACGGGTGCTGCATGCCAGCATGAATTTTTCGCCGATGGTCGACGCCGACGGCGCGATCTTTGGCTGCATCCTGATTATTCGCGACATTAGTGAGCGCCTCGCCCGCGAACGGCAGCATCAGGACCAGCGGCGCGAACTCGAGAAACTCGTGCAGGAGCGCACCGCCGCGCTCGCTGCGGCAACGCGTGCGGCGGAATCCGCTAACCAAGCCAAGACGGTATTTCTGGCCAACATCAGCCATGAAATTCGCACGCCGCTGCACACGATCGCCACGATCGCGGAATTGCTGAAGGACACCGATGCAGACTCTGTTGAACCTGGCCTCGTTGAAAAGCTGCAGACTGCCACCGTGCATCTGGCCGGTCTGATTGATTCCGTGCTTGATCTCAGCCGGATTGAGGCGGGCCGCCTGGAACTCGATGAGAGACCTTTCAGCCTTCACGAGGTACTCAACAACGTTGAGCTGATCACTCGCGATCAGGCCACGAAACGCGGACTTGGGATTGCTTTTAAGTGGCTGACACCGGTACGGGCATTGATCGGGCAACACTCAACCGATTGTTCCGTCCGTTTGAGCAGGGTGCCCAGGCTCAGCCGGGCGTGACCCAGGGGAGTGGTCTGGGTCTTGTCATCACGCAACGGCTCGCGCGCCTGATGCAGGGTGACGTGGGTGTCTCCAGTCATCCTGGCTCTGGCAGCCGATTCTGGTTCACCGCCTGGGTCCGCTGCAGGATAACCGGCCAACCCACCCTCGTTCCTGTGTCAAACGCCCCATGCTCCGGGGACTGGTCTCAAAACAACCAGCCTCTGAACAAGAACCAGCGCATTCTGCTGGTCGATGATGATGACCTGAGCCGGGAACTTCTCGCGCGGCTGATCACCTCGAGAGGCGGTACCGTTGACACCGCGGCCGATGGTGCGCAAGCGATTCAGCAAGCTCGCCTCACCCCCTACCACCTCATCCTGATGGATATGCACATGCCAGGCATCGACGGCCCGGCAGCGGCGGCCGTGATCATCGCGGAACAATCAAACAAAGAGCCTCTTCCAATCATCGCACTCACCGCGAACGCCTTCGAGGAGGACCGCCAGCGCTGCCTGGACGCGGGCATGTGCGACTTCATCAGTAAGCCGGTGACGCCCGCCCTCCTTTTCTCCCGGCTCAACCGATGGCTAGGCGCCTCGAGTTCGTGCGCCTGGCCTGAGCACCCCCATCAGCGAGGAATCGCGGCATAGCGCCTAAAATCCCGGCTCAGGGCCGTCCTTTCGGAGCGGTCCGCTTTGAAGGAGACCGCCGACATGAACCGACCTTTTCGTTCCGCGATGCTCGCGGCCGTCATCACCCTCACCACCCTAGCGATCCCGTCGGGCGAGGCCAGCGCCCAGTCCTGGCCCAGCCGTCCCCTGCGCCTGGTCGTCACCTTCCCGCCGGGTGGGGCACCTGACATCCTCGCCCGCCTGTTCAGCGAGAAGGCGCAACTCGGTCAGTCGGTGGTCGTCGACAACCGACCCGGCGCAGGCGGCAACATCGGTGCCGAGTTTGTCGCCAAGGCGGCACCCGACGGTTACACGATTGTGATGGGCACGGTGGGCACACACGCCATCAACGGCGCGCTCTACGCAAAGATGCCCTATGACATGGTGCGAGACTTCGCACCCATCTCGCTGGTGGCGTCGGCCCCCAATCTGCTGGTCGTCAACAATAATCTGCCGGTCAAGACGGTGAGCGACCTGATCGGCTATATGAAAGCCAATCCCGACAAGCTATCTTTCGGTTCGCCGGGGGTGGGAACTTCCGTCCATGTATCGGGCGAACTGTTCAAGTCGATGACCGGCACCACCATGACGCATGTGCCCTACAAGGGCCGGCAATTCGCGATCCCCGATCTGGTCGGCGGCACCATCCAGCTGATGTTCGACAACATGCCCTCAGCACTGCCGATGGCGCGCGAGGGCAAGATCCGCGCGGTCGCCGTGACCACCCTCACGCGCTCGCCTTCCGCGCCAGAGATCCCCACGGTGGCCGAGACCATCCCAGGGTTTGAGGCGGTCACCTGGTTTGCAATGTTCGCGCCCGCCGGCACGCCGCGTTCAGCGGTCGATCGCCTCCATCAGGAGGTCCTGCGCGTTTATCGGCTGCCCGAAGTGCAGGAACGCCTGCACAAACTGGGGCTGGACGCTCTGCTCACCACGCCGGAGCAACTCGCCTCTTACCAGGCGGCAGAAATCAGCAAATGGGGCGATGTGGTGCGCAAATCGGGAGCACGAGCGGAATAGTGCGCGAGAACGGCCCGCCCCCCGCGTGACGGCCTCTCGCCTGCTATTTTTTGCCGAACGCGGCCCGCAGCGCGGCGGGCCGCTGGCAGTCAGGGTCGGGCGTGCGAGCGGGCGCGCTCGTAGATACTCAGGTCGAGATATTTGTCAGGCGCAGGCGGCTTCCCACCCCACTGCCCTTCGATCTCAGCGCGCAGCGCCAGCACGTTGTTAAAGCCCTTCATATCGAACTCGCAGTCGGGGGCCAGTCCGCTCCCCTTGGTCATGAGCTCGGTGTAGGTCAGTTCCGCAATCCTGGGCGTGAGCTTCAACTCACGCTGAAGCACGCGCAATACGAGTTCGCGCTGTGACGGATCCTGCGCCAGTCGGCAACCCTCGATGTAGGCTGCGATGTAGCGCTCTAGGGCGGGGCCGTTCTTGCCCGCCCAGGCCCGCATCACGAAAATACCGCTCGCCTGATAAGGGCCGTAGAGGTCGATGGTGCGCCCCAGGCTTTTCGCGCCTTTGTCACGCGCGAGAAAATTCCACGGCGGATTGAGGAGCGTGGCCGCCCGCTCCGGCACATTCAGGCCGTTGGTGCGCGCCTCAGACCCCCCTAGCGGATCAAGTTTGTAGTCGACGCCTTCGCGAAGGCCCGCCTCGCGAAAGATCTTGCGGCCGATGAGCGCATAGGCAGTGTTGGGTGCGTCCACCACATACGATTTGCCCCGCAGGTCAGCGGGCCGGTTGATCTCCTGACGAACCAGCAGTTCGTTCATGCCGCCGTCACCGCCTGCCACGATGATGACATCCGCCTTCGCAACCTCGACCATCGCGATTGCGTTGTCGATCGCGGCATGTGCAATGTCAAAACGGCCAGCGGCCAGCCCCTGACGCTGTGCATCCGAATTGGGCGTGAACTGCATTTCCACCGTGATGCCACGCCGCGCGAAATAGCCTTTCTCCTGGGCGAGATAGATCGGCAGATTGCTCGAGCCGCGAAACACGTTGACCTTGAGTGTGACCGGGTCGTTGGGGGGCGGAGGGTGGTGAGGGGTGGCTGCGCAACCGGCGAGCACCGCCGCAGAGATCAGGGCCAGCGAAATACGAATCATCAACGTCTCCCGTCAAATTGGCGCACTGCCGTCGTGGCGGCGGCGTCGGTAAGTGCGCTGCCAAGGCATGGCAACGCAGGGCGAGGCGCGAGGCTAAACCGCAGCTGGCGACTGCGTCAATGGCGCTTTGCGAGCGGCGAACCGCGATCGCCGCACCGCTCAGACTGGAGCGATGTCCGGGCCGGAATTCATGTCAGATACCCGCGGGCTCCCGGACTGCTCCCTATAATGCGCTCGCAGCAACCGGCTCATATCCGACGGTTCACCTCCGATCACGCCCCCCTATGACCCAGCACGACGCCCGGCCCACCAGCGCCCCCCTCAAAGGCATCGTCGTCCTCGAATCGGGCGCACGCATCGGCGCAGCGGTTGCCGGGTCGTTGCTCGCGCAGCTCGGCGCAACGGTGATCTGCGTGGAATCCATTGACGACGGATTATTTGCTCAGCCCAAATGGCGGCACCGACTGCCGCTTGCTGCGGGCAAGCTCTGCATCGCCGTCAATGCGCGTGAGGCCCCTGACCGACTGCTTCTGCAGCAACTCATGCGAGCGAGCGACGTTGTCCTCACCTGTAGCGATGCTGACCCGCCTGCGTACCGGTCGGATTCGGTTCCACCCGGTTCGCCCCGCGCAGTGCACTGTGACATCACTGCCTTTGGCGCCACCGGCCCTTACGCAGGATGGGCCGCCACAGACATCCAGATCCAGGCATTGAGCGGCATGATGGACGCCACCGGCATGCCCGATACGCCGCCGATGCCCGTCATGCTGCCGCTTCTGGAGCACCTCGCAGGCATTCACGCCGCCGGTGCGGTGATCGCGTCACTCCGCCTGTCCGGTGCCGGGCTCCAGCGCACGAGCGTCGCACTCTACGATGCCGCGTTCAGCGCCATGACCACGTTCCTCCCGGCTGCGCTGGGCGGAGTCCGGAAGGCCGCCAACCGCGTGGGTAATCGTCACCCGCTGTCGGCCCCCTGGAATGTCTATCACGCAAGCGATGGTTGGGTATTGGTCTGCGCAGGCAACGACGACCAGTGGCAACGAATCTGTCGCCTGATGGGTCAGACCGGCCGGCTGCTCGCCGAGCGCTTCCCGACCATCGCCGAGCGCATGGCACACATCGACGAGATGGATGCCCTGATTCAGTCCTGGATCGGCGAACACACGATCGCCGTCTGCGTTCGGGAATTTGCAGCGGCTGGCATTCCCTGCGGGCCGATCGCGCCCATCGAGGGCTACCCACGCGAGGCGAATCTCGATCACCGCGCGATGATCCGCCAGGCGACGGATCCAGCGGGGCACACCGTCTACGTGGCGGGTTCGCCCTTTCGCATGACTCGGCTGTGCGGCCTCACGCCGGACGCACTGAGTGCTGCCGACGCGGATCGGGCGCTGATTCTCGAACTCCTCCGAGCCAGAGGGGTGCCTGACGCGCCGCCCGAGCCTGCAGCGGCTACCTCCGATCGCCCTCTATCAGGCATCCGGGTGCTCGAGATCGGCCACTACACCACGGCACCGGCCGCCTCGCGCCAATTGGCTGCACTGGGTGCAGAGGTCATCAAACTCGAGCCGCCCGATGGCGAGGCGGTACGCCACTGGCCCCCGTTGAAAAGCGGTCGGGCGGTGTTCTTTTCATTTCAGAACGCGGACAAGCGTTCGCTGGTGCTGGACATCACGGCCCCTGACGATCTCGAGCGGCTGAAAGCCCTGATCGCGGGCTGTGACGTGCTGATCGAGAACCTGCGGCCGGGGGCACTGGCCCGCAAAGGCCTCACCCCTGAGGCGCTCCATCGACTCAATCCCAGGCTCGTTGCCTGCTCAATCTCGGGGTTCGGCGTTGATTCGATCTATCAGGGCCGACCCGCGTTTGATACTGTCGTTCAGGCGATGTCGGGGCTGATGGATCTGAACCGCGCCGGTCACGTCCCGATGAAGACTGGCCCCTCGATCGCCGACGTCATGGGTGCGGCGTTCGCGTCCACCGCGATACTTGCTGCGCTCGAGGACCGGCGGCGCTCAGGCCTGGGCCAGTTCATCGACCTATCGATGCAGGACATCTGCGCCTGGGCCACGCAGATTGCCTGGAATGGCCGGGAATTGGCCGCACCACCCGCCGTGCTTCACGACGAAGCGGGCTACCGTCTGCAGCCAGACGGTGGGGGGTCTGATGACACGCCGGCTGTGCCGGTCCTCGGCATGCTCGATGTGGTGAATGCCCCGCAGACACTGGCTCGCCCGCTCTGGATGCAGGTCCGAGCCGAAGATGACTCCGAGCAGGCCGTGATCCGCTGCCCGGCGCAATTTGCGTCATGCCCCGAGCCCGTCCCGGTGCCGGCCCGGGCGCTGGGTCTGGATAGCGCTGATATTCTTCGCGAGTTAGACACGCGCTAGGCAGCTAGACGGTCTGGACGTTCCGGGTTTGCCAAGGGGCCGGGTCGCGCGGGCGCGACACGTTACCGCTGACACGTTTGCACGAGGCACGGCCGCGAACTACATTCGGACGCTTTCCGCCTTTATCACCGGATATCCCCATGCCCCGCAGCCCCGCCCCTGCACGCGCTCGACGGAAGGCCCCTGACCAGGCGCCCGCCGCTCGGGGCACTGCGCCTCGCCGGAAGGCGTCGACGAGCCAAGGGGTTGCGGTCGCCCCAGGGGTCGCGGAGGTATCAGACGGCTCGCCGCAGGCGCCGCGCGCCCGCAGCCGCGCCAGGGTGCCGGCACCCAAGGCGGGCAAACACCAGTCCCCACCCGGTGCAGCAAACCTTGAAGCCAAGACCGGCGCGAAGCCATCGACACGCAAGAAGAAGGTTGCGTCAGAGGCGCCGCAGCCACCGGTCAAGTCAGTCGCAGCCCCGAACGACGCGCAGACCCTCACCGCGCCGGCGCCCGCACCACGGCGCGCCCGACGCCGCGAAAGCACCGCCGAGGTACTTGACGCGCTCGACCAGGGCTTCGTTCCAAAGGCACCGCCTCCGACGGCTCGGGTGAATACGAAGCCGGGGGAAACGCCGTTGCACGAGCAACCGAGCGCCTCGGTCGAGGCAAACCCACCGGGCGCCCGACTGAGCCCCATTGTTTCAACACGTCTGGCGGCAATAGAACCCGCCGTCCAGCCCCGACTTGATCCAACTGCTTCCACCGCCGCAGCCCCTCCTCCTCCGCTCGCCGCTGCGCCCGTGCGCCTGCGTTGCCCGGGTTGTGACTATCCACTCGCCCGGCAGGCGCGCTTTTGTCGACGTTGCGGCGTCGCGCAGCGCCCGAACGGCACGCTGCCCTTGGTGAGTGAGCAACGGACGATCCCGGCGGACAGCTCGGCGGCCCCCAGTGTTCTACGACTGGCAGCGCAATCTGAACCGATACCCGCTGAAACCGAATCCCAGCATGTTGAGATCAAATCTCCAAAAATCGATGGCGAATCGAAGCAGTTAGATGCAGAACGATTCAACATCGAGCACGAATCCTCGCGCGTTGAGCTTCCATTGCAACAGCCCATCGTTCCGTCGCCAGCCCTGGAGACGGCAGTGCCGAGTCTGGCTTGCGTGGCATGCGGAATGCCGCTTCTCGGGTCCGCCCGGTTTTGCCGATCCTGCGATGGGAGCGAGAACGATGCGACCCCGGCCCAAAACCTCCAGGCGGCCACGCCGGTGCGGGAGGAATCGACCGCAGGGCATGACTCAACGCCCGGGGTCGTGGCAAGCATCCGTTGCTACGCCTGCGGAGAGAGCCTGCCCGGGGTCGCCAGATTCTGCATGTTCTGCGCGGCACCGCAGGCGGTCGAGCGAGCGCTGGCGCCCCAGCCGTCGCTCCCGGACAGCCGGCACGCGCCGGTTGAAGCCGCTCTCGACCGGGAGAGCAATCCTGGCGATTCGTCAGGGTCCTCTGAGGACGTGAGCCAGGGTGCGCCCGCACCGACGTGCGCCGTGGACGCTGTGCCCGTTGACGCTGTGCCCGTTGACGCCGAGTCATCCGAGACCGCATCGCTCCAGCCTTCGGCAAACGCCTCTCCTCCGGACATCCCGCCAGCCGAGCCCCCCTCCACCGAACCCGCACCGCCGCAGGCCGCCGACGTGTCCGCACCGCCCCCCATCATCGAACCCGCGCTGCCCGCGGAGACCATCACACTGCTTGAACCCGACGTCGTAAAACGCCTGGCGAGAGCGCGCGACGAAATCGACGAGATCGGCCGCTCGATTGACGGCCTCGCCCGAACCTTGACGGCCAACAGCGGCACGGCCAAGCGGCCCTCGGCCCTGCCGCCGCGGCGCCGCTGAGAGCGTCGCGATGTACTGCATCGAGTGCGGCGCCCCAATCGAAGCCACAGCACGAATCTGCGGCGCGTGCCGGTTCCCGCAACCCCTGGAAGAATTCGCCGACGTCGAACCCCAGCAGGCGTCCGGCGGCAGTGCCGCGGCGCAAAAGCCGGTGTTCCCGGTGAGACTCGAAGAGCCACCGAAGAAGCGCGAGAAAAAACCCCGACTGGCTGCTGCCATCGCGGTGTTCATCGCCCTCTGTATCTCGACCGGACTGTCGATGTACCTGCTGACCCGCCCCCGAGCGACTCTCGACACACCCGCACCGCAACCCGCGACCGCGGCAGAGCCAACGCCTGCCGCGCCCGCCTCACCCATTGAGGCAAGTCCTCGAGACACCTCCGAAGGCAGCCCTCCTCCTGTTCAGGACAGACCGACCAATGAACCCAAAAACTGATCTGGCTCGCGCCCGTCATCGGCGTCAGCTGCTCACCGCAACCCTTGCTCTGCCATTTGCGATCCCGGCGCGCGCGCAGTCGGGCGCCACGCAAGACCGTCCAATCCGAATCATCGTGCCGTTTGCAGCGGGCGCTGGAACCGACGCCGTCGCGCGGCTAGTCGCTCCAGCCCTGGCGCAATCGCTCGCCCGGCCCGTGGTAGTTGAAAACCGGGCTGGCGCGTCAGGCGCAATCGGAGCACGGCTGGTTGCGCAGAGCCCGCCCGACGGCACCACATTGCTGCTGGTCGCCTCTCCCTTCACCACCGTCGCAGCGGTCAACCCAAAGGCGGGCTACGATCCGCTCGCGGATTTCTCGCCCGTGGGCCTGATTGCTTCGGGGCCCCTCCTCTGGGCGGGGAGCGCGCAGACCGATGCTCGCACCTTGACCGACTGGGTCCAGCGCGCGCGAGAGCGTCCGGGTTCAGTGCTCTACGGCTCGGCCGGTGCAGGCGGCATCAACCACCTGATGCTCGAACTCCTTAACGCGCAGACCGGCGCACCCATCATTCATGTTCCCTATCGCGGCACCGCGCCGGCAGTGGTCGATCTGGTGGGCGGCCAGATTCATCTGCTGACCGGCACCATCCCAGCCCTGCTGCCGCACATCCGAGACGGGCGCATCCGGGCGCTCGCGGTTTCCACCCGCGAGCGCACCCCCTTGCTGCCCGATGTCCCTGGCATGAGCGAACTGGGACTGGCGGGTTTGGAAGTGCGCAATGTATTCGGCTTCGCGGCTGCAGCGCGTACGCCGCCCGCGCTGATCGCCACACTGGCCGGCGCCCTGGCGGAGGCGCTCCACACGCCGGCCGTTCGCGAGCGGCTGACCGCCGACGCGCTCGACATCGTTCAACCCGATCCACAGGGCATGGCCCGGTTCGTTGCCGACGATACCCGCCGGTGGCAGGACCTCGCGCGCAGCCACGGCATCCGCGTCGACGAAGGCGGCTGAAGCGCCCTTGCAGGGCAGCGTGGGCTGCCTTGCCTGATCGGTTCCAGATCGGTAGTCTTCCCCGGCCTGCCGACATGGAGATCCCTCTCATGAACTTCGACGAAACCACCCTGACCGACGCTGCGGTCGCCCGACTGAACCAGTGCACAGATCCGCGCCTGAAGGAGATCATGAGTTCGTTGATCCGCCATCTTCATGCGTTTGTGCGTGATATCGAGCCCACCGAGGCAGAGTGGTTCCAGGCCATCCAGTTTCTGACCGAAACCGGACAACGCTGCGACGACAAGCGCCAGGAGTTCATTCTGCTCTCCGATACGCTGGGGGTCTCCATGCTGGTGGACGCGATCAATCACCGCAATCCGGCGGGCACCACCGACACCACCGTCTTCGGGCCGTTCTTCGTGGCCGGCGCGCCCGAGATCCCTCACTGGGGCAATATCGCGGAGGGTCTGCCCGGCATGCCGTGCTTCGTGTCGGGCACGGTTCGAGATACCGACGGCAAACCTGTGGAAGGCGTGGTGATCGACCTCTGGCAAACCGACGGCGTGGACGGCCTCTATGACGTGCAGACGGCAGAAGGCAAGATGTTCGGACGCGGTCGCGTAAAGACCGACAGCGAGGGGCGCTACGCCTTTCGTACCGTCAAACCCATCAGCTACACCATTCCGTCCGATGGCCCGGTCGGCGGCATGCTGCGCAAGATGGGGCGCCACCCGTGGCGGCCGGCGCATGTCCACACCATGCTCCAGCGCGAAGGCTACCGGAGCATCACCACGCACCTGTTCGTGAAGGGTGATCAGTGGCTTCAGTCCGATGCGGTCTTCGGAGTGAAAGATTCGCTGATCGTCGACTTCATCGACCATCCAGCGGGCAGCACACCCGACGGCGGCCGCTGTGATAGCCCCTTCAGCGTGGCGCACTACGACTTCACCATGGCGCGTGCATGAAGCCAGTGCAGGTCGGGTGGATCGGCTGCGGCAAGCTCGGCCGCCCCATGGCGGCACACTTACTGGAAGCCGGCCATTCTGTGGTGGCGTTTGATATTGATCAGGCGTCGCTCGCGGCACTCGCCGCGCGGGGCGCCAAACCAGCCGCCTCCATTCTGCAGGTGTGCAGCGCCGCCGACGTCGTGTTCAGTTCGCTGCCTGATGATCGGGTATTGCTGACCGTGAGTCGCTCACCCGATGGCGTACTCGCGCATCTCAAGGAAAACGCGATTTTCGTTGATACCAGTACGGTGTCGCCTTCTGCGTCGGCCGACGTTGCAGCGCGTGCGAGCGAGCTCGGACGGCGCTACCTGCGCGTCGCGGTCTCGGGTAACCCGGTGCTCGCCGAATCGGCACAGCTCACCGCTTTTGCTTCCGGCGCGTCGGCTGATTTCGCTGTGGTCGAACCGCTGCTCGCCCATTTCTCCAAGCGCATTTTTCTGGTGGGACCCGATGAGCAGGCACGAACGCTCAAGCTTGTGATCAATCTGATGATCGCCGTGTCAGCCGGTATGCTGGGCGAAGCGCTTGCACTCGGCGAAAAGGGCGGACTCGACTGGCAGCAGATGCTGGATGTCATCAGCGAAAGCGCAGTGGGCTCACCGATGGTGCGCTACAAGACACCCCCGCTTTCCAATCGCGACTATCGCTCCACATTTTCATGTGAGCAGATGGCAAAGGATCTTGATCTGATTCTCGATGCGTCGGCGCAATACCGCGCGCCTGTGCCACTTGCCGCCCAGATGCGACAGATGTACGAGGCTCTGATCGCGGGCGGCCGCGGCGCCGATGACTACATTGCCACCGTTGCTCACGCTGAACAGCTCGCGGGCCTCACCGCTCATGCGCGACAGCCGCCAAGCGGCGCCTGACTGGCATCATCACCGTCAGATACCCGATAAGCAGCAGCGCCATCCAGGCAAACCAGACAGGGGGCGGTGGTGCGAGACCAAACACCGCTGCGAGCGGACTGAAGGGCAGCCACAGCCCGGCGAGCAGCACGGCAAGCGACGCAAGCGTCACCGGCCAGGCTGCTCGCTGCCGACGAAGCGGCAGTTCCGGCGCCCGCATGAGCTGAACCACCACGACCTGCGTGGCGAGCCCCAGCATCAACCAGGCCGACTGGAACAACGCCTGACGCTCCACCGTGGCCACCTGCAGCACGCCAGCCAGGACGCCGAACGCGAGCAGGTCGAAGAGCGAGCTCACGGGCCCCGACATCAGCATGAAACGCTTGAACTCACCGGGATCCCAGCGGCGGGGCGCAGCGACCAGTTCGGGCTCGACCCGATCAAACGGCAGCGCCGCCTGCGACAGGTCGTACAGCAGGTTCTGCACCAGCAGTTGGATGGGCAGCATCGGCAGAAAAGGAAGAAAGGCACTGGCCACCAGCACCGAGAGCACATTGCCAAAATTTGAGCTCGCCGCCATCCGTAGATAGCGGTTCATGTTGCAGAGCGCGGCACGGCCCAGCATGACCCCGGCATCAATCACCAGAAGACTCTTCTCGAGCAGCACCACATCAGCCGCCTCGCGCGCAATATCCACTGCGGTATCCACCGAGATACCCACATCCGCCGCACGCAGCGCCGGTGCGTCATTGATGCCGTCGCCGAGAAAACCCACCGTATGCCCGACCTGGCGGAGCGCAGCCACGATCCGCTCCTTCTGACGCGGCGTGAGTCGGGCCGCCACCCGAACCTGGTCAAAGGCACGGGCGAGCGCCTCGTCGTTCATCGCATCGACCTGCGACCCCGTCAGAATCGACGGCGAATGCAGGCCCACTCGCGTGCACACACTCGCCGCAACGGTCTCGCTATCGCCGGTCAGCACAATGATTCGTATGCCATGCGCTGCGAGCGCATCAAGCGCCGGCGCCGCACTGTCACGCGGCGGATCCAGAAACGCGACGAACCCGGCCAGGGTCAGATTCGCTTCGTCCTCACGCCCGAAGCGAACCTGTGATCGATCGATCGGGCGCACAGCGATTGCGACCACGCGCAACCCATCGCGCTCGAGCGCAGCCACACGGGCTCGCGCGGCAGCCCGCCCGGCCTCGTCAATCGGCTGATCCGAGCCGGCCAGACGAACCCTAGCGCAGCAGGAAAGCACCTCTTCCACCGCACCCTTACAGATCAGCTGATGTTCGTCCCCGTCGCCCTTTAACACCACGGAGAGCCGGCGACGCTCAAAGTCAAAGGGGATTTCATCCAGCGGCTGCCAGCGCGCGTCACTCAATGCCAACGACCGGGCATCCGCATGGCCCAGCACCGCACGATCGAGCGCACTGCGTAACCCCGTTTGATACCGGCTGTTCAGCCAGGCGAGCTGGTAGACGTCATCGGATTCGTTACCCGCCGGATCGAGATGGCGATCCAGCACGATCCTGTCTTCGGTGAGCGTACCGGTCTTGTCGATGCAAAGAATGTCCATCGCCCCGAGCGCCTGAATCGCATCAAGACGCCTCACCACCACCTGTTGCCGTGAGAGATCGACTGCGCCCTTCGCGAGCGCTGCAGTGACCACCATCGGCAGCATCTCAGGCGTCAGCCCGACCGCCACCGACAGCGCGAACAGAAACGCTCCCCCCCAGTCGCCGCGCAACAGCCCGTTGATCAGAAACACCAGCGGCACCATCACCGAAGCAAAGCCGAGCAAAAGAAGCCCGATCCGATTCATCTCCTGCTGCAAAGGGTCGCTCGCGGGATGCTGGGCCGCGGCCGACAGCGCAAGCGAGCCGAACAGCGTCGACGAACCGGTGGCGAGCACCAGAGCACTGGCCGCACCGGACACCACCGTAGTCCCCTGAAACAACAGTGCCGGCTCGTTCAGCACGCCGGCAGCGGGCGGGCCTCCACGCTGCGCGTCTTTTTCAACCGGCAACGACTCGCCGGTAAGGCTTGCCTGGGCGACAAACAGCTGCCGCGATTCGATCAGCCTGCAGTCAGCCGGCACGATGTCGCCTGCTGCGAGCAGCACGATGTCCCCGGGCACCAGCGCCTCGATCGCGAGTTCGATCGATCTCGGCTGGACCTCGCTTTGTATCGTTGCGGATCGGCGAAGCACAGTCGCCGTGCTATGCACCAGTTTTGCGAGGCGCGCGAGCGCGGTCTGCGCCCGCTGCTCCTGAAAGAGCCGAAGCACGCCCGACAGCAGCACCATCACGCCAATCACCGCCGCCGCCCGCCCGTCATCAGCAATCCAGGCGAGCGCTGCAAGGAGCGCAAGCAGCAGATTGAACGGGCTCGCAACGCTCCTCAGTGGCTGAAGCCATCGATACCACGCAGGCTCGCGCGGCAGCGCGTTGGGGCCGTATCGGCGCGCACGCGCGGTCGCTTCGCGCTCGGTGAGGCCCAGCGGATGCGCATGCAGTTCGGCAAACAGCCGCTCGATCGGCCAGCGCGCGCCTCGGGCGAGGCGTGCGGTCTCATCCGGGGAGACCGCGTGCATCGACCCGTGCATACCCATCCTCTGCTGCATCGGATGGCGCCCCATCCCGCGCAGCTTCAGCCAGCGGTGCAGCACCCCCCGCAGCCAAACGCCGATTGAATTCACGAGCGCGCAGCCAAGGTTGAGAGGCAGACGATGCTGCACCACAGCGCTGACCCGTGCGCGGGCCGCCCCTGCTGCCGATTGATCCGGGGCAAGCGGTACGCAGGCCGCGCGAGCCCGGGTCAGCGATCTCCAGGCGTGGGCTGGGTGATGACGTCACGCATCCGCCACGTCACGATCATCCAGGCCACCAGCCCCTCAACGACCATCAGTTGCAGCGCTGTAGCAGCGCCCAGTCGCTCGGCCGTCCAGCCCAGGAGCAGAAACCCGAGCGGACCACTGCCGATCGAAATCGTGAGGAGACCCATCAGCCGACTGCGGGCGGACTCTGGCGCACCAATCAGCACCAAGGTGGCCTGCATCGACGCGAAACCCGCCACGCCAAAACCTGAAACCAGCAGCGCGAGCCACGCCAGACCTGCGTTCGGCGCCATCGAAAACACCGCCATCATCAGAATGAATGTGATGCAGCCGATCGCAAAGAATCGGCCGTGATAGCGAATCCGGTGTCCATAGCGAACCACTAACACCGACCCCAGCGTGGCACCAATGCCCTCGGCGGCAGTGAGAAACCCAACCATCGCGGCCGACAGATTCAGCTGCTGATCACCCACCACCGGGATCATGCTCATTCCGGGAAAGCCGAACAGGTTGAAGACCAGCGACATACTGATCGCAAGCAGCGCCACGCGGTTACTGCGCGCGAGGGCGATCCCCTCGCGGAGGTTACGCAGAAAGCCACTGCGTCGTCGCGCCGTGCGCTGACCATCGTCGATCTGCATCATGAAGCGCAGCGTCGCGCCGTGCATGATCGAGGAAAACACGAACGCGCCGGTGAGCCCCACCCATTCAAGAACCAGCCCCCCGGTGAGCGGTCCCAGCATCTTGGTGATGTTGTTCGACATGGTGTCGATTGCCATCGCAGGAACGATCTGGTTGGGGGCCACCACCGAACCCAGCATCGACCGTCTGAGTGGCAGTTCGGCTGCCCAATAGACGCCGGAGGCCAGCGCGCCGATCGCCAGATGCCAGACCTCAATCCATCCGAGCGCAGCAAGCGCCGCCTGCAGAGCAGTCAGAGCGAGCATGACCCGCACCAGCACGAGATAAGTGCGGCGCACGCCGAAGCGGTCAGCCGCCATGGCGAGAATCGGACCGGCTGGCGCAAACGGCAGGATGCGCAGCATCGCAATCACCGAAGCAAGCAGTGCCGACCCGGTGATCTCAAACACATAGATGCCGACCACCACGATCTCCAGCCATCGAACCACTCCACCGCAGACGCCCGCGAGCCATACCCGACGAAACGCGGGCTGCGATAAGGGACTGTCAGGATCGAAGGTCACGGGCTGAAATACCCTCGCCAGGTAGTGGACGGCGGTGGAGATGACAGAAACGGTCAGGCTTGGCTGCTGGCCCGACAGCATCAACGGCGGTACAGTAGCAGACGCACTCACGGCAGCCTTGCGGCCCTAGCCTCATACGATGCATGTTTCCAACCCCACTGACCACACAGGTTGGCTTTCGATGAAACGACTGTTCGTCCTTGTTACTGCGGTTCTGATCGGCGCACTCTCCGGTTGCGGCGGCTCCACCGTCGGCCCCAACGTCTACACGGCAGGCGATAGTCTGACCGACTCAGGCACCTTTGGTTTTCGCTTCACTCTCGCAGGCACCGCCACCGCACCCAACCGAGTATGGCCCGAATTGGTCGCGGCGTCGCTGGTGATGACCGAACCCTGCGCGCGTTACAAGGGCGATCTGGCCACAGGCATCGTAGAAGCCAATCCGGCCGCACTCAATTGCACCGGCTACGCGGTGGGCGGCGCGCGTATCAACCCGGGTGGCCAGGCCAACGATTCCACCCCTTACTCGGTGCTCAAGCAGATCCGCGATATGGTGGGCGAACGTCGCATCCTGGGCGAGCGCGATTTAGTGCTGATCTCGGGCGGTGCCAATGACGCCGCCGACCTATTCGCGCTGTGGCTGAAGGCGCAGGACAACACTCCTGCCTCCGCAGCAAACTACCTGGCGCTCCTGAAGGAACTCCTGACCGACGCAGAACTGGCCGGTGAAGCCGACTCCAACAAGCGGGCCGTCCTCTACATGGTCAAGCTCGCCAACACCCTGGCTGACACCGTACGCGATCAGCTGCTTGCCAACGGCGCGCGTCGCGTTCTCTTTGCCAATCTCCCCGATCTCACCCGCACGCCCAAATTGCAGGCTGTGCTCACACCGCTGCAGCAGCCTGCACTCTATACGTTCGCAAGAGAGCTGTCGGTACAGTTCAACGATCAGTTCGCCCGACGTTTCGCAAGCGACAGCCGGGTGGCCATTTACAGTTTGCTTGACGCGCTAGATGCGTGGGTCACCGATCCGCCACCCGAGTTCACGCAGGCCACCACGCCCGCCTGCCCGCCCGCGCCGAATGCGCCCACGCCCACCTACGATCTCAGCAAGTGCACGGCCACACTCCTGTCATCGGCTGAGGTTGCGCAAGGGCGACCGGCCAACTGGTGGGACCGCTATCTGTTTTCAGATGACTTCCATCCCACGCCGCGCGGCCATGCCGAGGCCGCCGCCCAGGTGGTGCAGATCCTCCGCTCACGCGGCTGGAACTGATTGCCTGCGGTCCCTGCGGCTCGCATCAGAGTCCGGGCCAGCCCGCCCTGCGGGCAGCCTCACGCCAGGAGATAAAGTCGGTCAAGGCGGAGTCGGCCAGGAACTGCGGGGCATAGCCGGTGTCGCGTATGAGCCGTTCGATTCGCATCGGCGAACGACGCGCCACCTTGCCCCGTCCCGTGGTCGCCCGCCCAGCATCGTGAACCATCTCCGCCTGGAAGCCGGGAAACCGCGCCGATAGCCGCTGGCACCAGTCTGACACCGACCAGCGGCGCCCCGCTGACAGGTGATACACCGGCTCAGGCGGCCCGTCGGCGCGCGCAAGCAGCCCCACCAGACCGCGCGCCACATCGCGCGAATACACCCAATCATCTGCACAGTCCGCATGCACGGTTACGCTCGCCGACTGCTCGGCGAGCCGGATCAGTTGTAGCGGCAGACTCAGAGTATCGCGCACGCCGGTGTCGTATTCCCAGCGACCGAACACCATGCCCAGGCGCACCACGGTCACGTCGAGCGCGCGGGTGGCGCGGTAGCGGACCGCGATCCGTTCGGCCGCGAATTTAGTGATGCCGTAGAGGGTCTCGGGCCAGACGGGGCTCGTCTGTTCGTCAAGTTCCGGCGACAGCAACCCGGCCGCGCCGAAGATCGATCCCGTGCCCAACTGCAGTACGCGGGGCACCCGGTGACGGAGCGCGGCCTCGAGCACCTCAATCGTGCCGAGCACATTCACTTCGGCAATGCTGCGAGCTGCACGCACTTCGCGGGCAGCGTCTGCCGTGACCGCCGCAGCATGCACCAGGCGATCGACCTGAAACGAGCGGAACACCGCATCCAGGGCGGTTGCCGACAACACATCGCCCGCCACCACAGCGAGCCGGTCGGCCGACTCGCCCAGCAAGGCTCGCGTCCCCTCAGGGAGCGCGCCGGGTCCAAACAGCACGACACGCTGCCCGCGCCCGAGCAGTTCTTCGGCCAGATTGAGGCCGACAAACCCCGTGCCGCCAGTGATCAGTGTGACGGGCTCCAGAGCGCCACTCATTGCGATTCGATCTTCGCCGCGGACACCACGGCGCGCCACTTGCTCGCCTCGTCATTGATAAAGGTCGCACTTCGCGCAGGATCCATCACCAGCGGCTGACAGGCCATGGCGGCGAGCCGTGCGGTGTAGTCGGGGTCGGACACGACGCGCTCGTGAAGCGCGCGCAGCGCGCCACGAACCTCGGGCGGCGTTTTGGAAGGCACAGAGATCGCCCACCAGGTGCTCGACAACATCCCCTGAACGCCCGCCTCGGCGAAGGTGGGCACCGCCGGCAATTGCGGCAGTCTTGAATCATGGGCAACGGCGAGCGCTCGCAACTTGCCGCTCTCGATATGGGCGCGTAGCGTGGTGAGATCGTTGACCGTCATATCGGCCTCGCCTGAGAGCACGGCCAGCGTAGCGGGTCCGCCTCCTTTGTAAGGCACATGGAGCAGATCGACTCCCGCGCGCAGCTTCAGCAGTTCGCCGCCCATCTGCACAATGCTGCCCGGGCCAGCCGACGAAAAGCTCAAACGCCCCGGGTCGCGTTTGGCCGCGGCGACCAGCTCCTCCACCGTCCGAGCGGCGAGGCCCGCTCGCACCGCCAGCAGATGCGGAGCGATCGCCACCAGACCAATTAGGCTGAGATCGCGCGCAGCGTCATAGGGGAGTTTTCGAATCAGCAGTTCATTGATCACCTGCGTGCTGGTTGATCCGAAGAGAATCGTGTGACCACTGGGCGCTGCAGCCACCACCGCCTGGGTACCGATCACGCCCGCCGCGCCGACACGGTTGTCGACCACGACATTCTGGCCCGCGATTCGCGCCAGGTGTTGCGCATAAAGGCGCCCAACGATATCGGCCGGGCCACCCGCTGGAAACGGTACCACCAGGGTCAGGGGTCGGTCAGGAAAGCTGGGTGCGCCTGCGCTCTGCGCCAGCACCTGGCTGCCTGCGCCTGCGATCGGTAACGACAAGATGAGCCGGCGCAGTCTGTTCGGCCGGGTGTCGGAGATGATGTTCATGAAGAGACCCCTCGTTAAACCAAAGCATCAAACCACCAGGCGGTGCGTTCGCCGCCCTCAGGGGTCGACGACGATCGTGTCGAACGCCGCGGCCTGCCCCACAAACCCGCCGGCGAGCAGACTATCTCGCAGGCGGTCAACACCTTCGCGGACCACCTGCGGCGACATCGACCAAACCCCTGACGACACATAGCGCGACACCGCTGCCCTGAGCACATCCGGGCTCACCCCCGGGAAACGGGGTGCGACGCACTGCGCGAGCGCCTCCGGCCCTTCGGTGACCATCCAGCGCTGTGCCCGCGCTAGCGCA
>JAGWXN010000340.1 GCA_018969885.1 Betaproteobacteria bacterium
GACCTCGGCGGGCTCTCCATCGTGAAGCGCGTAGTAGCGGCCCATGATCCCCTGTAGCTCGGGGAACTCTCCCACCATGCCCGTGAGCAGGTCGGCTTTGGCAAGGAGCGCCGCACGATCGAGTGTCTCCGCGTCGCGACCCGCGAGGCTGGCCAACGCACCGGCGATGGCGCGCACGCGCTCGACCCGCTCGGCCTGTGTGCCAAGCTTGGCGTGGTAGACGACTGATCCAAGCTGTGCCACCCGCGCGGCAAGCGGCGCCTTCCGATCCTGCTCAAAGAAGAACCGGGCATCGGCCAGTCGGGGGCGAACCACCCGCTCATTGCCGTCGATGATGGCGGAGGGGTCGGCGGCCTCGATATTGGAGACGATCAGGAAGCGCGACAGCAGTCGACCTTCAGCATCGAACAGCGGAAAATATTTCTGGTTGGTGCGCATGGTGAGGATCAGGCACTCCTGCGGCACCTGCAGGAACTCTTCCTCGAATTCACCCACATAGACCACTGGCCACTCCACCAGCGCGGTGACCTCGTCGAGAAGCGGCTGCACCTGCGCTTCCTCGCCCAAGGAGGCGCCAAGCGCCTGAGCGCGTGTTTCAAGTGCAACCCGGATGCAATCGCGCCGGCGCTCGAATGATGCGAGCACCCTGCCGGGTGATTCGAGCGCGGCTTCATAGCCCAGCGCGTCGGTGATGGTGATGGGGCCATCGGACAGGAAACGGTGGCCTTCGGTGATCCGACCGGAAGTGAGCCCGAGGGTATGGGCTTCGATCACGTCAGCCCCATGCAGCACCATCAGTCGGTGTGCCGGGCGGACAAAGCTCACATTGGTGACGCCGTCTGCGAGCTGATATTGCATGACTTTCGGGATGGGAAGGGCAGCGAGCGCGGTGTTGATGAGCGCAGTGATGCACTGCGCGAGCGTATCGCCCGGGGCGGTGCTGCGCCAGTAAAAGCACTCCTGCTTGCCGTCGCTTGCGCGAGAAAGCGCCTCGATGCTTGCGCCCTGGCGTTCAGCCCATTTGATGAGAGCCTGCGTGGGTGCGCCAGACGCGTCGAGTCCAACCTTGACCGATGGGCCTTTTGCTTCGACCGTACGCTCGGGCGCGTGGGCAAGCACCTTGGCGATCCGGACCGCCAGTCGGCGCGGCGTGGCGAAGCGCTCGATCGCCGCGTCCGCGCCGGCGAGACCTCGCTCAACAAGCGAATTCAACAGGCTCTGGGCAAAGGCCTCGCTGATACGCGATAGCGCCTTGGGCGGAAGTTCTTCAGTGAAGAGCTCGATCAGCAGCGGTCGGGTCATGGGTCAGGCTGCCTTCGGCTGCGCTTTGAGCATGGGGAACCCCAACCGTTCGCGCGAGTCATAAAACGCCTGCGCGACGGCGCGAGCGAGGTTACGGACGCGACCAATGTAGGCCGCGCGTTCGGTGACGGAGATTGCACCGCGTGCATCAAGCAGGTTGAAGGTGTGCGAGCACTTCATGACCATTTCGTAGGCCGGCAGTGCGAGCTGTGCCTCGATGAGCTTGCGGGCCTCGGCTTCGTATTCGCCGAAGTGCCGGAAGAGCATGGTCGCGTTTGAATGCTCGAAGTTGTAGGTGGACTGTTCCACCTCGTTTTGATGGAACACATCGCGATAGAGGATATCGTCGGTCCAACGCAGATCGAATACGCTTTCCACACGCTGCAGGTACATGGCGAGGCGCTCGAGGCCATAGGTGATCTCGCCCGTCACCGGCTGGCATTTGAGCGAGCCCACTTCCTGGAAATAGGTGAACTGCGTGACCTCCATCCCGTTCAGCCAGACCTCCCAGCCCAGGCCCCATGCGCCCAGCGTGGGCGATTCCCAGTCGTCTTCCACAAACCGTACGTCGTTGGACTTGAGATTGATGCCAAGCGCTTCGAGTGAGCCCAGGTAAAGCTGCAGGATGTTGGGCGGCGAAGGCTTGAGCACCACCTGGTACTGGTAGTAGTGCTGCAGTCGGTTGGGGTTATCGCCATAGCGGCCGTCTTTGGGACGGCGCGAGGGCTGAACATAAGCCGCCCGCCAGGGTTCGGGGCCGATGGCGCGTAAAAACGTGGCCGTATGAAAAGTGCCGGCGCCGACTTCCATGTCGTAGGGCTGAAGAAGCGCGCAGCCGTGACTGTCCCAATATTGCTGGAGCCGGAGAATGGTTTGTTGAAAGGTCTGCATGAAGAGGAGCCGCGGTCGCTGCGAAACCCGTGATTCTAGCGGGTCTCCTTCGCTCGAAGGACGGATTCCCGCTGCATGACCCCTGGGTGGGTCAAGCGTGATTGCGCAGGTCAGCGACGCCGTGCGAGCAGGGCTGCCGAGGCCAGCAGTGCAAACGCGGTCAGCCACGCTGGCAGATTCGCCCAGCGTGCGAACGGTGTGATGCCGCGCGTGGGCGTGATGGTGAGGCGCAGAGCACCGACCTGGTGGCCCGGCAACCGATCGAGCACCGCCCCCCGATGGTCAATCGCTGCCGTGACGCCGGTATTGGTGGCGCGCAGCATGGGTCGGGCCAGTTCACGCGATCGCATACGTGCAATCTGCAAGTGCTGCTCCTGGGCATGCGAGTCGCCGAACCAGGCAATGTTGCTGACATTGATCAGGAGGTTTGCGCCCGCCCTCACCTGGCGCGCGAGTTCATCTCCAAACAGGTCTTCGTAGCAGATGTTGAAGGCAATCAGATGACCTGCCATGTCCAGCATGGGCTGGCTGTCCTGTCCACGACCAAAGTCGCCCAGCGGGATGTTCATCATGGCGACGAACCAGCGAAACCCCCAGGGAATGAACTCGCCAAACGGCACCAGGTGGGTCTTGTCGTAGCGGCCGGCGATCATTCCCTCGGGGCCGATCACCGCGACGCTGTTGGTGAGCTGCTGGGCGTTCTCCTGGGCGACCAGCGGCATGCCGATTGCGACCCGTGATCCCGCGGTAAGCGCTCCCCGAATTCGCGCAGCGACATCCGGTGGCGTCAGATGCCAGGGAACGGTCCAGGCGGTCTCGGGCAGCACGGTGAGATCGGCCCGGCCAGGCTGCAGGGCGTCGGCGTAGGCGTTCATCGCGGCGCGCGCGCGGGCAGGGTCAAACTTCATGTCCTGCGCGACATTGCCTTGAATGAGGTCTACACGGAGGGGCGGGGTGGCCACCGTTTCAAAGCGGGATTGATCAGCAAGCCACCCAGCCCCGGCCAGCGCGATTGCCGTGACGAACGGCGCCGCGCGAAGGGGTTGCCGGTGCAGCCCGTCGCGGACCGCGAGTGCAGTGAGTGCTGCGCTCAGACACGCCGCAGCGCCCACGCCGAACACGCCTACCAGCGAAGCGAGGCCTCCGAAGGGTCCGTCGGTATGCGCATAACCGGGCGCGAGCCACGGAAAACCGGTGAACAGCCATCCGCGCAGCAACTCCGCCAGGGTGAAGGCACCCGCCAGTGCGCAGGCCAAGGAAGCGGCGCGCGGGCGGGCCTCTGGTTGGATGCGGCGAGTCCGGCAGAGCCAGGCAGCAAGCGCGCTGGCACCCGCAGGAAAGATCGACAGATAGGCGCAAAAGAGGAGGAGTGCCAGCCCGGCGAGCGGCGCTGGCATGCCGCCGTAGCGGTGCATACTGATGAAGAGCCAGCAGACGCCCGCGACAAACCAGCCGAGC
>JAGWXN010000341.1 GCA_018969885.1 Betaproteobacteria bacterium
CGGTCAGATTCCCCTGGCAGTATTGAGTGCGGCCGCGGCGCTCGGGCATGTGAAGGCGGGTCGCATGCGGGTGCTGGGTCTCACCAGCCCCGAACCCTTTGCGGGCGCCGAAGACTGGCGACGCGTGGCCGACTGGCTGCCCGGTTTTGATGCCTCACCGCGTCTCTTCGTGCTGGCGCCCGCTGGCATCCCCGCGCCGGTGCTTGCCCGGCTTGAACATGAGGTGACGTCTGCGATCGGCGATCCCGAGGTCAGTCAGGGGCTCAGCAAACAGGGCGCGGTGGCGCGACAGCGGGGCGCATCGGCACTGGCCCGCGATATTGCCGAGGAGCTCGAGCGCTGGGACAAGCTGGTGCGCGATGCAGGGATTGTGCTGGGCTAAAGACCGCGTGATGCGGCGGTTCTGCGCATGGGCGCCTGATCAGCCTGCCGGATCCGGTTCAAACGTCTTGCGGTAGCCCGCGATCACCTCCAGCGCCGCACGATTAAAGAGCCAGCGTGTGAGCATCTGTTGTGACTGTCCCCACGCTGCATCGGCGCCCAGGTATTTCGCGGCTGACACCCGAGCGTCGATGCTCGCTTCCGCACTGGTGGCGACTTCGGAAAAATAATCCTGCGCCAGGTCATAGTGCTCATCAGGGCAGGGATAGCCCTTGGCCGCAAGTTCCTGAGCGATCTGTTGCACGACCAGCGCGCGCTCGTTGAAGAAATAATTGAAGGCGTAGTAGATGCCCGCCTTGATGCGAAACAGCCACGGCACGAACCAGAGTGCCAGCACCACGGTAGGTAGCTTCCAGAACGATTCCGGGTTGTCGATGAGAAGCACAATGCACCAGCCGAGGATGATGTCGAAGGCGAGCGCGAGCGAGGCATTGCGCCAGTGCACGGGTACACGATTGGGTTTACTCATCAGACTGCTCCCAGGCCCAAGAGCCGTACCGCGTTGCCTTTCAGGATGCCAGGCATCACCTCCGGCTTGAAGCCCGCCACTTCGGCATCTTTCATCCAGCGCTCAGGCGTGATGAGCGGAAAGTCGCTACCGAATAACACGCGGTCTTTCAGGAGCGAGTTGGCGTATTGAATCAGCTGCTTGGGAAAATACTTCGGGCTCCAGCCTGAGAGGTCGATCCAGACATTGGGCTTGTGCATGGCCACGCTCAGCGCCTCGTCCTGCCAGGGCCAGCTGGGGTGGGCCATGACGATCTGCATGTCGGGAAAGTCGATGGCCACCTCATCCAGATGCATGGGGTTGCTGAGCGCAAGCCGCAGCCCGCCGCCGCAGCGCATGCCGCTACCGATTCCACTATGACCCGTATGAAAGATGGCGGGCAGGCGATGCGCATTGATCACTTCATAGATCGGCCAGGCCATGCGGTCGTAGGGATGAAAGCCCTGCACAGTGGGATGAAACTTGAAGCCCCTGACGCCCTCCTCGCGGATCAGCCGCTCGGCCTCGCGTGCACCCATCTTTCCCTTGTGTGGATCGATGCTAGCGAAGGCGATCATCATGTCGGCGTTGGCGCGCGCGGCTTCGGCGATTTCCTCATTCGGAATGCGGCGACGGCCCAGTTGTGACTCGCTATCAACGGTGAACATCACCAGACCGATCTTGCGCTCGCGGTAGTAGGCCACCGTTTCAGCGATGGTGGGGCGGCGCGTGCTGCCGAAATATTTGTCGGCCGCCCGGTCGTATTCCTCGCCATAGGCATCAAACGGGTTACGGCAGCTCACCTCAGCGTGGGTGTGGATATCGATTGCAACAAGGTCGGCGTGGTTCATCGCGGCGGGCAGTCAATTGGACAAGCCCGCATGGTAATGCGGCTTGCGGACCACGCTCTCTTGAGTACAATACACACAGTATTGACAAATTAAACACAATGCGCACAAATATCGATATCGATGACGCGCTCATGCAGCAGGCGCTCGCGGCCGGCCCCTTTCAAACCAAGCGGGAGGCCGTTGAAGCTGGGCTGCGGCTGCTTGCCCGCCAGGCGCACTATCGCGAAGTGCTGAAGTGGCGCGGCAAGCTGCTCTGGGAAGGGGAGGATGCTTCGCGCTGGGATCCGCCGCCGGGCGGCGCTGCGCTCGCCGCTCCGTCGCTTGTCGTGCAGGAGCCAGGCGTCCCACCAGCGGCGGCATCCCGCACTGGGGCGCGTCGTGCTCGTCGCTGATTCTGGCGTCTGGATCGATTTTTTCAGCGGCACCCAGTCGGCCGCCGCTGACCAGCTCGCAAAACTGCTGCAGGCGGGGGAGTGGCGCATTGTGGTCCCCGACCTGGTGATGTTCGAAGTCTTGCGCGGGTTTCGCTTCGAGGGCGATTTCCGCCGCGCCCATGCATTGATGGCAGGTTTCGACATCGAATCCACCGGCGGGCAGGCGCTCGCACTGGCTGCTGCCCAGCACTACCGGGCACTCCGGTCAGCGGGGCACACCGTCCGAAGCGCGCCCGATGTTCTTCTCGCCGCGTTCTGCATCGACCGCGATTACGCGCTTCTGCACAATGATCGAGACTTTCTTGCCTTCGAGGCCCTACGTGGTCTGAAGGGCTGGTCCGCGCAAGCCGCACCCCCAAACGATTCGAGGAGCAGTCTATGACTCGTGCGCCATTTCGGTCCCTGCGGTTTGGCATCACGCGCATTGCTCTGCGCGAGGGCGCACCCGGGGTGCGCTATGTTCGGGCCGAGGCCGACCTCACCGCCTATCCCCCGCGTATCACCGACCGCTTTGCGCACTGGGCGCAGGCTGAACCCGATCGGCCCTTTCTCGCGCGCCGGGTGCGGTTGCCGGAGGGCGGTACAGGCAACTGGCAAATCCTCAGTTTCGGGCAGGCGTGGGCCCGCGCGCGGTCCATCGCTCAGGCCCTCATCGATCGTGGGCTGAACGTTGAGCGGCCGGTGGTCATCCTGTCCGAGAACAGCCTTGAGCACGCGCTCGTGTCGCTCGGTTGCTTGCTGGCGGGCGTCCCGTTTGCGCCAATCTCGCCCGCCTATTCGCTCGTGAGCCGTGATTTTGAAAAGCTCCGGCATGTGCTCGCGGTCACCACGCCCGGGATGGTGTTTGCGTCGGACGATCGCTACGCAACAGCCATCGCCGCCACGGTTGGCCCCGATGTCGAGGTGGTCATGGGAGCAGGCCTGGAGGCGCTTCTGACAACCACCGCCACCGCGGCGGTCGATCAGGCCATCGCCGCCACCGGCCCTGACACAATCGTCAAATTCCTGTTCACCAGCGGCTCAACCAAGCTGCCCAAGGCGGTCATCAACACCCAGCGCATGTGGTGCGCGAACCAGCAGCAAATGGTCATGTCCATGCCAGTGCTGGCCGAGTCGCCTCCTGTGCTGGTCGACTGGTTGCCCTGGAATCACACCTTCGGCGGCAATCACAATTTCGGCATGGTGCTGTTCCATGGCGGCACGCTCTACATCGATGACGGCAAGCCCACGCCCGCCCTCATGCCTGAGACGCTACGCAATCTGCGCGAGGTATCACCCACCGTTTATTTCAACGTGCCCACCGGATTCGAAGCAATCGCCCGCGCCATGGAGACGGATGATCTGCTTCGCCGATCGCTGTTGTCGCGGGTGCGAATGTTCTTTTACTCGGGCGCGGCGCTGGCCCAGCCCATCTGGGAC
>JAGWXN010000342.1 GCA_018969885.1 Betaproteobacteria bacterium
AGGTAAAACCAGTGGGGCGTCGGCCGATCGGTGGGCACCTGCAGCGACACCACATCCCAGCCCTGCTCAAGACCCGCCTTCTGAGCGCGAGACCCGAACCGCACCGCGCCGATCTGCACCTTATCGCCCAATGTCATCAGCTGCAGGCCCGATTGTGACAATCGCCGCCTGCCGTCCTCGCCCGCAGCACCGAGACCAATCGCCACCGTCTTGGTGATGTCATCACCTTCGATATTGGTGCCGCGAATCACCATCACCAGCCGGTCATGATCGGGGACTGCGCGCGCCACCTCATAGACTTTCGCCGCAGGCTCGGCCCGGTACGCTGGCGACAGCTGGTCCATGAGAAAGTCGGGACGAAACAGAAGCAACACCGCCACCGCGAGCAGTACGTTCTCCCACCAGCGACTTCGCACCCGGAACCAGTTCATCGTGAGGGCGCTGAAGATCAGCATCGCAAGCGTACAGGCCGCTACCACCCGGGCCAGTTCCCACCATCCATGGACATCAATCAGCAGCAGCTGCGGATTGAAAATCCAGATGAACGGCAAAATGACCGTGCGAAGCGCATAGAGCGATCCCTGGATGCCGGTCCTGATTGCGTCCTCGCCCGAGATTGCCGATGCCGCAAACGTAGCAAGCCCGACCGGTGGCGTGATGTCACCCATGATCCCGTAGTAAAAAACGAACAGGTGGACCGCAATAAGCGGAATGATGAGGCCGCTCTGCGCGCCAAGCTCCACCACCACTGGCGCCATCAGCGTGGCCACCAGCACATAGTTGGCGGTGGTGGGAACACCCAACCCCAGGACCAGGCAGACAAAAGCGATGAAGAGCAGCATCGCGATCACATTGCCCTGCGAGACGAGCTCGACGAACTCGGTCATGCGCAGCCCCAGCCCGGTCAGCGTGATGCCGCCCACAATGATGCCGGCGGTGGCTGTGGCAATGCCGATGCCTATCATGTTGCGCGAGCCGTCGTGAAAGCCCGCCACCACATCATTGATTCCATCGCGCCACCGCCCTTCAATCGGTTCGTGACGAAGCCATGCGATGAGCGGTCGCTGCGTGAGCATGAGGGCGATCAGCACCACCACCGCCCAGAATGCTGACAGCGACGGCGAGAGCTCCTCGATCATGAGGCACCAGATCAGGGTGCCGATCGGCAGCAGAAAATGAAGCCCCGCTTTCACCGTGGCCCAGGTGTCCAGCACCTTCGGATCCTCAATATCGATGTCCTGCGGCAGATCAGGAGACCGCGCGGCCTCGCGAATCGACACCAGATAGAGCCCGGTCACCATGGCGCCCACCGCCAACGGTGCAGCCTCGCCGAGCAGCGCTTTCGCCGCAAGCAGCAGGTAGTAAAGGAGCGCCACCACCATGATGCTGACCGAGAGGCCTAACCCCAGACGGATGAAACGGTCTGAGGCCGAGCGTGGCGCGCGTTGCACCAGCGGCACCATGCCCATCTTGAGCGCTTCAAGGTGGACGATATAAAAGAGGCCGATGTAGGACAGCACCGCCGGAAGGAGCGCGTGCTTGACGATCTCGGAGTAGGGAATGCCGACGTACTCCACCATCAGGAAGGCGGCTGCGCCCATCACCGGGGGCATGATCTGGCCATTGACCGAACTCATGGTCTCGATGGCGCCGGCCTTCACGCCGCCATAGCCCGCCTTCTTCATGAGCGGAATCGTGAAGATCCCCCCCGAGACCACATTCGACACCGACGAGCCAGAAATCATGCCGTTCAGCGCCGATGACACCACGGCCACCTTGGCCGGCCCACCGCGCAGATGCCCAAGCGCGGCGAAGCTCACCTGCATCATGTAATTGCCGCCGCCTGCACGGTCGAGCAGCGCACCAAACAGGACATACACAAAAATAGCGCCAGTGGAGACCCCGAGTGCAATGCCGTAAACGCCCTCGGTGGTCAGCCACATATGCGAGATCAAGCGGTTGAGCGATGCGCCCTTGTGCTGAAGCACCTCGGGCATGAGGGGCCCGGCCATCGCATAGCCGATGAACAGCACGGCGAGGGCCGCCATCGGCCAGCCCACTGCCCGGCGGGTCGCTTCGAGAAGCAGCAGGAGCCCCAGGCTCGCCGTGAACACATCAAACCCGGTGGGCTGACCAGGACGGGTTGCAAGCTGGGCGTAAAACAGCAGAAGGTAAGCCCCCGCGAAGGCGCCAGCGCAGGCGAACACCCAGTCGGTAATTGGCACGCGGTTGCGCGGCGAGCGCCGCGTAGCGGGCCAGGCGAGAAACGCCAGAAAGAGCGCAAAACCGAGGTGGACCGAGCGCGCCTCGGTGTCGTTCAGAATCCCGAAACCAAGGGTGAAAGGTAAAGGGGATGCATACCAGAACTGAAACAGCGCCCAGGCGAGCGCAGCCGCAAAGATGACCTGGCTCGTCAGGCCCGACGGACTGCGCGCACCGGTATCGGTGTCAGCCACCAGCTGCTGCAGTGCCCCGGGGGCTTTCTCGATATCGGTTGCCATACGGCAGATTCCTGGCCCGGCGAAGCCGCCACCGGAGAAGCGTCATTCGCCTCGGTGGCGGCAGGCTTGACCGGATTACTTGATCCAGCCCTTTTCCTTGTAGTAGCGCACAGCGCCTTCGTGAAGCGGTGCCGAGTTGCCATCCTTCATCATGTTCTCGGGCTTCAGGTGCGCGAGCGCCGGATGCAGCTTCTTGAACTCGTCAAAATTGTCGAACACCGCTTTCACCACCTGATAAACGGTGTCGGCCGGGGTTTTCGACGAGGCCACCACCGTGGCAAGCACGCCATAGGTCTGGACCGGGTCGGGGTTGTTCGGGTAGAGCCCGCCAGGAATGGTGACGCGCGCGTAATAAGGACGGCTGGACAGCAGTTGATCCACCGCAGGCCCGGTGACCGACAGGAGGCGTGCGCCGCAGCTGGTGGTGGGGTCCTGAATGTTGGCGCTGGGATGACCCACGCCATAGAAGAAACCATCGATCTTGCCGTCGCAGAGCGCCGGCCCGTGCTCATCAGCCTTCAGCTCGGCAGCGAGCGAAAAATCACCCATCTTCCAGCCCATTGCGCCCAGCAGCTCTTCCATTGAGGCGCGCGTGCCGGAACCAGGATTGCCGACATTGAAGCGTCGGCCCTTCATGTCGCTGAGCGTCTTGGCATTGAGTTCTTTACGGGCCAGCACGGTGAATGGCTCGGGGTGAACCGAGAACACCGCGCGCAGATCGCCGTAAGCGCCGCCGCTCTTGAACTGGGCCTCGCCCTTGAAGGCGTTGTATTGAACGTCCGACTGAGAGAAACCGAGATCGAGTTCACCCGCTTTGATGGTGTTGACGTTGAACACCGAGCCGCCGGTGGATTCGACTGAGCAGCGGATATTGTGCTTGGCGCGGTCCTTGTTCACCAGGCGGCAGATGGCGCCGCCTGCAGCGTAATAAACGCCCGTGACACCACCGGTTCCGATGGTGACGAATTTCTGCTGAGCATAGACCGATGCGCCGGGAATTGCGGCAGCGAGCGACGCCGCGGCAAACGCGCCGTAAAGAAAAGATTTACGCAACATGGTGGGGTGTCTCCTGGGAATGATTCAACACGAGGAAATGGCGGCATCGAGCGCCGCATGAAAACGTTCAGCAAC
>JAGWXN010000343.1 GCA_018969885.1 Betaproteobacteria bacterium
CATTGCTGCCGGTGACCGCCACCAACGGCAGACGGAACTGGCTACGCCAACCGCGCGCGAGTTCACCCAACGCGCGGCGCGTGTCGGGCACACGGATCGCGGGTGCGGTGAGGCCGGGCACCCAGCGTTCGACCATCACCGCGGCAGCGCCGGCTGCGCGTGCCTGCGAGACAAAATCATGCGCATCGAAGGTGTCGCCGCGCAGAGCAACGAACAGGCTGTCGCGATCGACGGCACGCGAGTCGGTGCAAATACCGCTCACACGCTCGCCCCCCGCGCCATGAAAGCTTGCCTGCGAGAGCCATTCGAAAATTCGGCGCAGCTCAAGCATTCTGCGACCCCTGATTCCCACCGGGTGCGGTCAACGGGCCGGGGATCGCCGGATGATCAGGAGCAAGCGACAGTCTTTGCAAAAGCGCCCGCCGGGCCTCAATGACATCGCTGAATTCGATTCTCCGCCCGGCGAGTTCCTGCCAGCGCTCGTGCCCCTTGCCTGCAATCAGCACCACATCGCGCGGCGCCGCGAGCAACAAGGTGTTACTGATAGCACGCGCCCGATCAAGTTCCTTCCACCTGGCTGCGTGCGCCATGCCCGACTCGATCGCCGCCATGATCTGCGCGGGATCTTCGCTACGCGGGTTGTCGCTCGTCAGCACCACATGATCGGCACCCGCCTCGGCGGCTGCACCCATCAGCGGGCGCTTACCCGCATCGCGATCGCCGCCCGCGCCCAACACGCACCAGAGGCTGCCCCCGCGGGCGCGGGCCAAAGGCCGCAGCGCGGCAAGGCTCTGGGTGAGCGCATCCGGGGTATGCGCATAGTCAACCACCACACTTGGCTCTTGCGGGTTATCCGATGCCGACGCGGTGCCGTCGTTTGCGTGCACGCGCTCGAGCCGACCCGGAACCGGTTTCAGTTCGGCCAGCTGACCGATGGCTTCGTCAAACGATATGCCGGAAGCAAGCCAGGCCCCGGCCACTGCCAGCGCGTTCAGCGCGTTGAAACGGCCAAGCAGCGGCAAATCCACCCGAGCGCGACCGAAGTCGCCCCCGACTGTCAGCGTGAGCCCGTTAGTATGTTCGGTGATCTGTTCGGCAAGAAGCTGCTCAACGCCCCCGGCCTGCAGGCGTAGCGGCGCCTCGCCATAGGCGATCACCCGACAGCCGACAGGCAGCACCGCGCGCGCCTCAACCGAAAGCGCGTCGCCCGCGTTCAGCACCGCGGCCGCCAGCCCAGGCATGCGGAAGAGCCGCAGCTTCGCCTGCGCGTAGGCCTCCAGACTGCCGTGATAATCGAGATGGTCGCGACTCAGGTTGGTGAAGACCGCAACCGCGGGCTGGGTTCCCGACAAACGGGACTGGTCGAGTCCGATCGATGAAGCTTCCATCACCACGCTATCGGCCCCTTGCGCCACGAACGCGGCGAGCAGGGCATGCAGGGTGAGCGCATCCGGCGTTGTGAGTCCGAACGAATCGAGTCCGGCCTCACCATGGGCGTCCAACAGGCCGCTGCCAAGGGTGCCGATCACCGCCGCCCGCCGTCCGCCCCGGGCGAGGCCCTGCGCGATCCACTGCGAACAGCTGGTCTTGCCGTTGGTGCCTGTGACGGCGATCAGGTCGATTTGCGCGGCTGGCTCACCATGCCACGAGGCCGCAATCTCACCCGCGAGATCGCGCAGGCCGGTGACGCTGCGCAGATCGGGCGCAGGGGCCGGAGCGGGCGATTCATCATCAACCACCAGCGCGGCCGCACCCCGCGCGCGCGCATCGCTCAGGTAAGCGCGACCATCCGAAGCATGGCCTCGCCAGGCAAAAAAGGCATCGCCCGGCCTCACCCGACGGCTATCGGCGCATAGCCGCGCCTGCGGTGCGACCCGTGAGCGCAGCCAGCCTGCAATGTCGAGCGCCTCACGCGATAGCGCCGGACGCGGGCGCGCGAAGGGAGCGGAGCGGCTCACATGCGCCCCCGGGTCACGGCCGACGCATCGGCAAAGCCCGCGCCAGGCACGTCGGGCGGCACGCGCAGGGTCCGCAGCGTCTCGCCCATCACACGCGAAAACAGCGGCCCGGCGACCTGCCCGCCATAGTGTTTGCCAGCCGACGGCTCGTCGATCATCACCGCCACAACAAAACGCGGCTCCGATACCGGCGCGAAGCCCACGAACGACGATACGTATTTATTCACATAACGACCGTTCTCGATCTTGTGCGCGGTGCCGGTTTTTCCCGCTACCCGGTAGCCCGCGACCTGCGCCTGAGGGGCGGTGCCACCCGGCCCCGCTGCAAGTTCAAGCATGCGACGGACAATCAGCGTGGTCTCGGGCGTAAACACCTGGGTGCGCTGGATCTCGCCCTCGTGCTTGAAGATCGATACCGGAATGATGTCGCCGTCGCGGGCAAACACCATGTAGGCGCGCGCAAGCTGCATGAGTGAGACCGAAAGCCCGTGCCCATAAGACATCACTGCCTGGTCGATCTGCTTCCAGTTTCGATGCGGGCGGAGCCGCCCTGCCACCGCCCCGGGAAAGCCCAATTGCGGCGCCTGACCCAGCCCGATCGCGGCAAAGGTTTCCCACATGTCCTTGGGCGCCATCTTGAGCGCCATCTGAACTGTGCCAACGTTGGAGGACTTCTGGATGATCTGCTCAACGGTCATCGAGGCATGGCCCTTCACGTCGGAGAGCGTGTGGGTACCGATCGTGATGCGGCCGCCGTAGGTGGGGATCACGGTCTGCGCGGTGACCTTACCCAATTCGAGCGCAAGCGCCGCGGTAAAGGGCTTCATCGTCGAACCGGGCTCGAAGGTATCGGTGAGCACGCGATTACGCAGTTGCGCGCCACTCAGTTCGCCGCGCTGGTTGGGGTCGTAGGTGGGCAGATTCACCAGCGCGAGCACTTCGCCAGTGCGCACATCGAGCACCACCGCTCCGCCCGCCTGGGCGCGGTGTTCGGCAACTGCATCGCGGAGCGCCGCGTAGACGTGGTACTGCACCTTGGCATCAATCGACAGCGCGATGTTGTTGCCATTTAGCGGCTCGCGAATCGCTTCGACCTGTTCGATGACCCGCCCCAGCCGGTCACGGATCACCCGGCGGCTGCCAGGGCGGCCGGCGAGAAGCTTGTTCTGCGCGAGTTCGATCCCCTCCTGCCCACTATCCTCGACGTTGGTGAAGCCCACGATGTGGGCCAGGCGATCGCCCTCTGGATAGCGGCGCTTGTATTCGGGCTGGCTGTGTACGCCTGGCACCTTGAGGTCGAGCACCTGCCGCGCGTCATCGGGGTCGAGCTGACGGCGCAGAAAAATGAAGGTTCGCTCGGTGCCACTGATCCGCTGCCGCAGGTCCGCTTCATCGAGGCTGAGTCGGCGCGCAAGCTCGCCAAAGCGCGGATGATTGACATCGACCTCCCCGGGCACGGCGAATATCGCGCGGGCTGGCAGGCTGGAGGCAAGCACCACACCGTTCCGGTCATGGATCTCGCCGCGCGAGGCGGGCAGATCGAGCGTGCGCGCATAGCGTGACTCGCCCTGGCGCTGCAGAAAGTCCTGCGAAAACACCTGCAGATACACCGCTCGACCCGCGAGCGCCAGAAAAGCGAGCGCGACCAACGCCATGAGCAGATGTGAACGATA
>JAGWXN010000344.1 GCA_018969885.1 Betaproteobacteria bacterium
GCGAGGTTCTGCCAGCCTTCTAGCGTTTTGGTGGCGGCCTGACGTGAGGCTTCCAATGCCTCGGCCTGCATCTGCATGAGTTTTTCTGGTTGGGTGGTCATGGGGATTGCTCCGTTTACAGGGGTATTCAAATGACTGACCGGAGGCAGCCCGAAAAGCGATGCCATCAGTCAGCCGGAATTGACCATAAATGCTGCGATGCAGCATCCGTGAATTATGAGTCTGCAAAGGGATTCCTTCAAGTGATTTCTCATTTTTATGTTGCGCCGCAACAAACGGGTGCTTGATACGCGCGGCGACCTGGCCCCGCCACCGAGCGAGCGGCTCGCGCCGTGGCGGTCGGTGAGCGTGCGCCGGCGCGGTAGAGTGGCAGGCTTTCAGGCGGCGACCGCATACGCGACCGCACCCGGCGCGGCCGCCAGCACACCCTTTGATCGACAGGAGAACTTGAACATGACCAGCACCGTGGCATTCCTGGGCCTGGGCGCGATGGGCGCACCCATGGCACGCAATCTCATGAAGGCGGGGTTCGCGCTTCGAGTGTGGAACCGTGGCGCCGAGCGTGCGCGTGCTTTCGAGTCGTCTGGCGCCACCGTCTGTCACTCAATCGCCGAGGCGGTCCGCGGTGCCGCGTTTGTCGTATCGATCGTGGCCGACGATGAGGCCACCCGGTCGGTGATGCTTGATGCCGATGGGGCACTCGCCAATGCGGCGTCGGGTACCGTGGTGATCGACTCAAGCACCAATACCCCCGCGCTTGCCCGCAGCGTTGCGCAGGCCGCCTCGGCGCGGGGCCTTGCCTATCTCGACGCGCCGGTGGCGGGAAGTGTGCCGCAGGCCACATCGGGGGAACTGGTCTTCATGGTGGGTGGTGATGAAGCCCCGCTCGCCGCGGCTCAACCGCTTCTTGATGCAATGGGTCGACAGACGATCCACATCGGCCCGAGTGGTCACGGCGCCACCATCAAGCTGATCAACAACATGTTGTCTGCGGTGATGAATACCGCGCTCGCCGAGGCCGTGATGGTTGCGCGCGCGGCGGGCCTGGACCCCGAGCCGGTCACCCAGTTGCTCAACGAGGGCCCTGCTGGCTCCCGGCTCACGCGCACCAAGCTGCCCAAGGTGTTCCAGCGCAACTTTGCCCCGCAGTTCCAGCTGGGTCTCATGGAAAAGGACATGCGTTATTTCATTGCGCTGGCTCAGGACCTGGATCGCCCGGTGCCGCTTGCCTCGCTTGCCCGAAGCCAGCTCCAGGCCGCGCGCGTGGCAGGGTTTGGCGAGCTCGATGTGAGCGCGGTTTATTACCAGGTGACGGGCGAGCGTCCGGCTCGCGCCTGAATCGGGAGCAAAGATCATGTTCCGCAGCTTCTTTCTTAGCCGCCGCTGGTTTGCCTGGTCGATTCTGGGTAGCGCGCTGATCCTCTTTGCCACCTGGTACAAGGTGATGCTCGATGTTCAGATCAATGAGTGGTTCGGTGGCTTCTACAACCTGATTCAGAAAGCGCTTGCCACGCCGGGCGCGGTCGCGCTTGACGAATACTTTGGCCATCTCCTTACCTTCGGCCACGTGGCGGGCACCTTTGTGCTGATTGCCGTGGCGCTTGACTGGTTCATCAAGCACTACATCTTTCGCTGGCGCACGGCGATGAATGATTTCTACATCGCGAATTGGGCGCAGCTCCGAACCATAGAGGGCGCCTCGCAACGCGTGCAGGAGGACACCATGCGTTTTGCGCGGATCATGGAGTCACTGGGCGTGAGCTTCATGCGAAGCCTGCTTACGCTATTCGCGTTTCTGCCGATTCTGTGGGCCCTCTCGTCTCATGTGAAGGAGCTGCCCTGGTTGGGTGAGGTCTCGCATGCGCTGGTCTATGTCGCCATCTTGTTTGCACTCGCCGGTACCGTGCTCATGGCGGTCGTCGGTGTAAGGCTGCCCGGGCTTGAATTTCACAACCAGCGGGTGGAGGCGGCCTACCGGAAGGAGCTTGTCCATGGCGAGGATGACCCCGCGCGCGCCTCCGCTGCAACGGTGAACAGCCTCTTTGCCGATGTGCGAACCAATTATTTCCGGCTGTTCTTTCACTACCTGTATTTCGACGTTGCGAAGTGGTCTTACCTGCAATTCAGCGTGCTGGTCCCCTACCTCGCGCTGGGACCGACGCTGGTCGCGGGTGCCCTCACCCTAGGCACCATGCAGCAGATCATCCGCGCCTTCGGCAAGGTGCAGGAGTCGTTTCAGTATCTGGTTACCAGCTGGTCGACCATCGTCGAACTGATGTCTGTCTACAAGCGCCTTCGTGCGTTTGAGTCTCAGATTCGGACCAGCGCCCGGGGTGCGCCCGCCTAAGTGAGCTAGTGCGATTCAGGCCTGTGACGGATACGCTTTTACAAACGCAAGAATGATTTCGCGCACGATCTTGCGTTGGGGAACGGGAAGTTGCAGAAACGCTTCAAAGATTTCGCGCTCCTGATACCCGACTCCGGAATCCCAGCGTGCGCGTCGCTCCTCAATACGCGAGGTGACCTCTTCGCCAAAGCGCAGGATATGCGGCGCAACCCCCAGCCACTCTGCGAGCACCAGCAGTTTGTCCTGCGAAGGCAGGGTCTCACCGAGCAGCCATCGACGAACGCCATGCAGCGTCATCGGCTTACCCCAGTACCGCTGATTGAACTCGCGTTCAAGAACCGACGGCTTGGCCGCATAGCCCGAATCCTGCATAGCTTTGATCAGACGATCGGCAAACTGTTTTTTAGAGGGGTCGGATTGCATGGGAGGGATTCTCGAGCAGTCAGAGGAAAAGGGCAGTCGCCGATCGGGGGGGTCCCAAAAGACGGAGAGGGTTAACGGCGAGGGCGCCAAATGAACAATTTCGCGAATCTATCCGACCGTGCAGCATGCGCCGTGCCGTTGATACAAATCATTACAAACCGGCAATACTTACGCTAGGTGCAGATTTTGCCGGTAATAGCAGGGTCTTGTCACGTACTTGAATAGCGAGCTCGCACTTGAATTCCTCACACCGTGCTGGCAACCAGCGTCGCGCTGCACGCTGGCTTATTGACGCGTACACGCGCCGCGTTGACTTCGCGCCGCTTCCTCAAGGGTTAGCGCCGCGCTCGGTTGCCGAGGCGTACGCCATCCAGGCGAATTATGTACGCCGAAAGGCGGTGGCGTGTGGACCGTCTGTCGGACGAAAGATCGCGCTGTCTTCGGCCGCGATGCAGACGATGACCGGGCTGCCCGCGCCGATCTCGGGCCGGCTTCACCGCAACCAGGTGGTGAACTCGCCCGCCGGGGTGCGCCCGTCCGACTATGGCCGCCTGATCATCGAATTCGAAATCGCGGTTCGGATCGATCGGGATCTCGCGGACCTCAGAGCGTCCTATGACGCATCTACGGTCGCGAAGGCCGTCGCTGCGCTCGGGCCGGCGCTTGAGCTCGCCGATGACCGGAATGCCGATTACGCCAAACTTGCCGGGCAGGGGCTCACCCTGATCGCCGACAACGCGTGGAACCAGGGGGCGGTAGTGGGTACGCTTCGTGAGGACTGGTCTCGCCTCTCGATCAATGAACTTACAGGTGAAGCATTCATCAACGGAGTGAGCGTGGGCAAGGGG
>JAGWXN010000345.1 GCA_018969885.1 Betaproteobacteria bacterium
ACGGCGGGGAAGAAAATTGAGCATTCGACGATCGGGGCCGGGCAGCAGAGACTGACCCGCTGCCCGGGCGACTGGTTAGCGGCCGAGCTTCAGATCGGTCACGCGGATCAGGCCATCTGGCATGACCTTGAAGCCTTCCAGCCGCGGCGAGTGCGCAAACAGCAGCGCGCGGTGATAGAGATAAACCACCGACCCTTCGGTGAGCCAGCGCTGCGCCACCTGCTCGTAGAGGGCCTTCCGCTCGGGCACCGCCGTGACGCTGCGCGCCTTGTCGAGCAGCGCATCCATCTCGGCATTGCAGTAGCGACCGTAGTTGAGCGGCCCCTTGCAGGAGGCGAAGGAATAGATGTTGCCGTCTGGATCGGTGCGGCCACTCCAGGCGAGCATGTAGAGCTGGAAGTTGCCCTTCTCGGCCTCGTTCAACGAGGTGGCAAACTCGGTGACCCGGATCTTGAGATCAAACCCGGCCTCGGCCGCCATCGACTGCATCACCTCGGCGACGGCGCGCGTCTCGGGGTTGTTGGGCACCATGAAATCGAGCGCGAGCGGTGTGGTGACGCCCGCCTCTTTCAGCAGCGCTCGTGCGCGCGCCACGTCGCGCTTGGGCGTGGGGAATTTGGCCTGATAGAAGGGATTGGCCGGGCTCACCCACTGGTTGTTCACCTTGTTGATGCCGTTAAACACCACCTGGTTGATGGCATCACGGTCGAGCGACAGTTCAAACGCACGGCGCACGCGGGCGTCTTTCGAAAACGGCGTGTTGGCCTTCTCGCCGTTGGTCAGGTTCATGGTGATGCCCTGATAGCCCAACTCGGTGCCCGTGGCGAGCTTGAGCTTTGGATCTTTACTCACCTGCGGTGCATCGGTGGCGAGCAGCCGCTCGAGCAGATCCAGTTGCCCCGACTTGAGGTTGGCAAGCCGCACGGTGGAATCCTGGATCGGCCGATAAACGATCCGATCGATGTGCACGCGAGCCTTGTCCCAGTAGTCGGCAAAGCGCTCAACCACGATCCGGTCCTGCGCCACGCGCTCAACGAAACGGTAAGGCCCTGCGCACACCGGCGCCGTGCCGAATTTGTCGCCGAGCGCCTGCGCGGCCTTGGGCGACACCATCATGCCGGCGCGGTCAGTGAGTTGGGCAAGCAGCGGCGCGAACGGTGTCTTCAACTGCAGTCGGATCGTGAGGGGATCAACCACTTCCACACTGTCGATCTGCGCGATTTCCGCGCGACGGAACGAGCCCTGCATGGTGAGATGCCGTTCGATGCTGAACTTGGCCGCTTCGGCGGTGAAGGGCTCGCCATCATGGAACTTAACCCCCGCGCGCAACCGGATGGTCATGCTGCGGCCATCTGCGGCGGTTTCATGGCCCGTGGCGAGCTGCCCGACGATGTTGAGCTTGTCATCGATATCGAACAGTTTGTCGCAGAGCGAGGCAAACACAATGCGGCCGACATAGGTGCGGGCCTTGGTCGGGTCGAGCTCGTCGGGGTCTTCGGCAAGACCGATCCGAAGCGTGGTCTGGGCGGTGGCGGCGCCAGCGATCGCGAACGCTGCAGCCAACGCGAGACCATGCCGCATCAGGGCGAGAGTGTTCATGGGGCAAAGCTCCGGGGAAAGGTCAAGAGGAGATTGAACTATGCCTCAGGAACGCCGCCTGAAGCCGTGACAGGGTTTTATCGGGCGGCGAGCTGTCGGTCACGCCGACTGCCGGCGGCAGGTCACGCCAGAACCAGCAGGCCACCTGCACGCCGTCGCCGGTGGCTTCCAGCACCGGGCGTTCGGTCGCGCAACGCTCGCGCGCATGCGGGCAACGGGTATGAAACGCGCAGCCCGAGGGCGGGTTCAACGGACTGGGCACATCGCCCCCGAGCGCGGGCTCGGTCACCGCGCGTTCGGGGTTGGGTACGGGCACAGCCGACAGCAGCGCCCGGGTGTAAGGGTGGCGAGGCACAGCAAAAATCCGTTCGGCAGGCCCCGTCTCGGCAAAGCGCCCGAGGTACATGACAGCGAGTTGGTCGGCCACCTGCCGCACCACCGCCAGATCATGGGAGATGAACACATAAGCGAGATTGAACCGCTCCTGCAGATCGGCGAGCAGGTTGAGAATCTGCGCCTGAATCGACACATCGAGCGCCGACACCGGTTCATCGCAAACGATCAGCCGCGGCGAGGCGGCGAGCGCGCGGGCAATCGCCAGACGCTGCCGCTGCCCCCCCGAAAATTCATGCGGGTAACGGTTGGCGGCCTCGGTGGGCAGCCCCACCAGCGACAGCAACTCGGCCACGCGCTGGCCGCGCGCCGCCTTATCGAGATGCGTGTGCAACAGCAGCGGCTCGGCCAGCATGTCGCCCACCCGAATTCGCGGGTTGAGCGATCCGTACGGATCCTGAAACACCATCTGGATTCGCGCGCGGCTGCGTCGAAGCGCGGCGGGATCAAGCGCACGAAGATCATCGCCCTCCAACCGGATGCTGCCACCGTCGGGTTCGATCAGCCGGAGCAGCAGCCTCGCCACCGTGGACTTACCGCATCCGGATTCGCCGACAATTGCAAAGGTGCTGCCCGCATCGAGATCGAAGGACACGCCGTCTACCGCCCGAACCCGCGCGGACGCGCGCCCGAACAAGCCCTGCGACACGGTGAACGCCCTCGCCAGGTCACGCACTTCGAGAAGCGGCGCCTCAGGCTTCGCAACCGGTGACGCGGCGATCGTCATGCCGACTCGAGATCGGGCGCGAGCGACTCGGCAAGCGCTTCCAGCGGCGCGCGCCTGCAACGTGACCAGTGGCCGGCGGAGAGCTCCACCAGCTCGATGCGATCGGCTCGACACTCGGCCTGCGCGAACGGACAGCGTTCGGCGAAACGGCAGCCAGCGGGCATGGCCGTGGCGGCGGGCACCATGCCGCTGATCGCAGAGAGCCGCGCGCGCGGCGCAGCGATCGCCGGAATGGCCCCCAGGAGGCCCACGGTGTACGGATGCTGAGGTTGCGCGAAAAGCGCTTTGACTGGTGCCTGCTCGACCACCTGTCCGGCATACATCACCGCCACCCGATCGGCCATCTGCGCCACGACGCCCAGGTCATGGGTGATGAGAATGATGGCGGTCCCGGTTTCATCGCGAAGGCTTCGCATGAGTGCGAGGACCTGGGCCTGGATCGTGACATCGAGCGCCGTGGTGGGCTCGTCGGCAATGAGGAGTGCAGGCTGGCAGAGAAGCGCCATGGCGATCATCACCCGCTGGCGCATGCCGCCCGACAGTCGGTGCGGATAGTCATCGATCCGGCGTTCGGGCGACGGAATGCGTACGCGCGCCAGCATGGCAATGGCCGCTTCGCGGGCCTGCGAGCGCGACATTGCACGGTGGCGCATCAGCGCTTCGGTGAGCTGTGAACCTACGGTGAAAGCCGGATTGAGCGAAGTCATCGGCTCCTGAAAAATCATGGCGATGCGGTTACCGCGCAGGTCAGACCACTGCGTGCGATTGAGGCCCAGCAATTCACGACCCTCAAAGCGAATTGAACCACCCAGGGTCGCGGGCGGGCTGGGCACCAGGCCCATGATGGAGAGCGCAGTCACGCTCTTGCCGCAGCCAGACTCTCCCACGACGCAGAGTGT
>JAGWXN010000346.1 GCA_018969885.1 Betaproteobacteria bacterium
TGTTGTCAGGCCATTGCCTTGATGGCGGCAGCCAGGCGGCTCTTGTAACGTGATGCAGCATTTTTATGAATGATGCGCTTGTCAGAGATGCGGTCGATGACCGACTGAGCCTGCTGCATCACCTGGGTGGCAGCCGCTTTGTCGCCAGCACCAATGGCCTTGCGAACACTCTTGATTGCCGTACGAAGCGTCGAGCGCTGGCTCGAGTTCTGCGCATTGAGACGGACCGACTGCCGGGCGCGCTTACGCGCCGACGCAATGTTTGCCATGGGACAATCCCGAAAAGATCCGGTGAACCCGGAAAAGACGAAGGGAAAGCTTTGAAGTGTAACCCGATTTCGGTCGGCTCGCCAAATGGCCTCATGGCGCGGTTACAGGCAGCCCGCGCCGCCCGGTGCCGGCTGTCAGCGGAGTGCTCGAGGTGAACCTGCTCAAAGCGGCGGCGACCGTGAGCGGCTTTACGCTCCTGTCTCGGATCACCGGGCTGATTCGCGAAACGCTGATCGCGACCCTGTTTGGCGCATCCGCCGCCACTGACGCGTTTTTCGTGGCTTTCCGCCTGCCCAATATGTTGAGGCGGCTCTTCGCTGAGGGCGCATTCTCGCAGGCATTTGTTCCCATGCTCGCCGAGCGCAAGCTTCAGGCGGAACAGGGCGATAGCGAGCAGGCGCGCGTTTTTGCGAGCCGGGTCGCAACCGCTCTCTTCTGGTCGCTGCTCGCGGTCACGATGGCGGGCATTTTCGGCGCGCCACTCCTGGTCTGGCTCATGGCAGCAGGCTTGGAGCCGTCGGCCGAGGCGGCCGCCATCCTGATGACCCGCTGGATGTTTCCCTACATCCTGCTCATCTCTTTAGTCGCGCTCGCCGCGGGCATTCTGAACACCTGGAAGCGTTTTGCCGTACCGGCCTTCACACCGGTGCTGCTCAACGTGGCCATGATTGCCGCGGCGCTCGCCCTCTCCTCACGCGTCGATCCGCCGGTGCTGGCGCTCGCGGCAGGAGTGATGGCCGGCGGCGTGGCCCAGCTTGCGCTGCAGTGGCCGGCGCTCAAGCGCATCGGCATGCTGCCCTCGATCGGACTGAATCCGTTTGCGGCGTTTGCCGATCCGGACGTTCGCGCCATCATTGTTCGCATGGGGCCGGCTGTGCTCGCGGTATCGGTGGCCCAGGTGAGCCTGGTCGTCAACACTCACATTGCCTCGCGGCTCGCGCCCGGCAGCGTGAGCTGGGTTTCTTTTGGTGACCGACTCATGGAATTTCCGACGGCGCTGCTGGGCGTGGCGCTGGGAACGGTCCTGCTGCCCTCCCTCGCACGAGCCGGCCAGCGCAGCGACACCGGTGAATACACGAGCCTCCTCGACTGGGGGCTCCGACTGTGTGTGATGTTGTCGATCCCCGGCATGGTCGGGCTCGCGCTGATGGCCGAACCTCTCACCGCGCTGCTTTTTCACTATGGGCGGTTCGACGCACACGACGTCGCCATGACCCGGCAAGCGGTGCTCGCCTACTCGGTGGGGCTCCTGGGCCTGATCGCGGTCAAGGTACTGGCCCCGGGGTTCTACGCGAGGCAAGACATCCGTACACCGGTCAAGATCGCAGTGGTGGTGCTCGTCGCCACCCAGCTCATGAACCTGATCTTCGTTCCCTGGCTCGCTCACGCCGGTCTTGCACTCTCGATCTCGGTGGCCGCCTGGTGCAACGCGGCGCTGCTGTTACGCGGACTGCTCAGAAACGGCACCTACCAACCCGCCGCCGGTTGGGGCATGTTTGCGTTGAAGGTGTTGGTCGCCGCGGCTGCGATGGCCCTGCTGCTCGTCGTGAGCGTGCCTCGTTTTGATTGGATCGGCCTGCAGGCCTCACCCGTACTGCGAGCGGTGCTGGCGCTGTCACTGGTCGCACTTGCGGCCGCCACCTATCTGGGGGCGCTCCTCCTGATGGGCTTGAGGCCAAGGCAGTTCCTACGCAGGGACTGAACGCCGGCGCGAGGGCACGGTCCGAAAATCCGGTACCCTCGCGAGCCATCAAGCGGTACGACCCTCACGGAGACTTCGATGCGGATAGTGTTCATTGGCGGCGGCAACATGGCCACCGCGCTGATCGGTGGGCTGGCCGGCAAGACCCCGAACGCCGCGCAAATCTCGGTTGTCGACCCGGTTGCTCCACAGCGCGAGCAGTTGCAGTCGCGGTTCGGCGCGCGCTGCTTCGCGGCGCCCGAGCAGGCCGCTTTGAACGCCGATGTGGTGGTGCTCGCGGTCAAGCCCCAGCAGATGCGGGAGGCCGCTCAAGCCTGCGCAGCCTGGGTGTCAGACCAGTTGGTGATCAGCGTTGCCGCAGGCATCCGGATTGCTGATCTTCAGCGCTGGCTTGCCGGCCACCGGCGCATTGTTCGGGCCATGCCCAACACGCCAGCGCTGATCGGGCTGGGCATCACGGGTCTGTGTGCTGCGCCAGAAGTGGCTGCCGATGACCGGGCTACCGCCGAATCGATCCTGCAAACCGTGGGCGAGACGCTGTGGGTCGAAGACGAGTCGCTGATCGATGCCGTGACTGCGGTGAGCGGAAGCGGCCCAGCCTATGTGTTCCGTTTCATTGAAGCCATTGAGCAGGCAGGTATCAAGCTCGGTTTATCGCAGTCTGATGCGCGCAAGCTCACCCTCGCCACGTTTCGCGGCGCTGCTGAACTCGCTGTCCGTTCATCGGAGCCGCCTTCGATTCTTCGCGAACGTGTGACCTCCAAGGGCGGCACGACCGCCGCAGCGCTGGCGGTGATGGAGGAAGCGCGTCTGGGCGCCTGGATGGAGCAGGCCCTGGCGGCCGCGGCCCGTCGCGGAGCTGAACTGGGCGACGAATTCGGGCGATAGGTGCAACCGCTGGGCGCCGGCGCCGGGTTCAGCGCCAGGCGCCTCCTAGCCAGGCGTCGGCCAGCACGCCCGCAAACACCGCGGCCCCTAGCCAGTTGTTGTGATTGAACGCCCGGAAGCAGCCCTCGCGACTGCGTGACCGGATGAGCGTGTAGTGATAGGCGGCAATCAGTGCAGCGACAGCAAGCCCTGAGAAATAGGCCGGTCCGAGTCCTTCGAGCGTGCCGACCCAGCCAAGCAGTACGAGGGTGAGTGCATAGCACGCCACCACCGCCAGCAGATCGAAACGTCCGAAGGTGATCGCCGAGGTGCGGATCCCGATCCGCAGATCGTCATCGCGATCGACCATCGCGTACTCGGTGTCATAGGCGATTGCCCACGCGACGTTGGCAGCGAGCATCACCCAGCCCGAGAGCGGTACCGTGCCCAGCACCGCGGCATATCCCATGGGGATACCAAAGCCGAAAGCGATACCGAGATACGCCTGGGGAATCGCAAGGAACCGTTTGGTGTAGGGGTAGCTCGCCGCCAAAAACGCAGCCACGCCGGCGAGCGCCCAGGTGAGTGGATTGAACGGCCAGACCAGCGGGAGCGCTAGGAGCGAAAGCACCACAAACACCGCCACCGCTTCCCAGGGCGCGATCAGCCCTGCCGTGAGCGGCCGGTCACGGGTGCGTTTGACGTGACGATCGAAGTCGCGATCGGCAAAGTCGTTGATGGCGCACCCCGCCGACCGCATAA
>JAGWXN010000347.1 GCA_018969885.1 Betaproteobacteria bacterium
AGCTGGTCCGCCATGATGAACAGCACGTTGCGAGGTTTGCTCATGTCGACGATCCTGCCCTCATTCCATCGAGATGTTCGCGGCCTTGACCACCTTGCCCCATGACTCCACCTCGGAGGCGACGAGCTTGCCAAAGTCGGCGGCCGAACCCGCGGCGGGCGTGGCACCGAACTTGCCCATCGCCTCGATGGTTTCAGGATTGGTCACCACGCGTCGGACCGCCGCGTTCAGGCGCTCGACCACCGCCACCGGTGTGCCCGCACGCGCCAGGAAACCCTGCCAATCCCGCACCACGAAGTCTGGGAAACCCGCCTCGACCATTGTAGGCACGTCTTTCAGCACCGGCAGGCGGCGATCGCCTGTTACCGCCAGCGGCCGCAGACGGCCCGCCGCGATATGTCCCACCACGGGCGGTGTCGCTGCAAACATGAACTCCACACGCCCAGCAAGCAGATCGCCGATCGCCTGCGGGAAGTTGTTGTAGGGCACGTGCAGCGCGCGGGTACCGGTTTGAAGCGTGAGCAGTTCGCCCGCCAGGTGCGCGGGGGAAGTGACCCCACCCGAGGCGAAATTGAGCTGGCCGGGTTTGGACTTGAGGAGGGCCACCAATTCCGCTGGCGTGTTGACGGGCACCGAGGGCGGCACGACCAGCACGTTGTAGGAGAACACGGTTTGCACCACTGGTACGAAATCACGCCGCAGGTCATAGGTGACCTGGCGATTGACCGACTGCGATACCGTCATCGGCATGAACAGCGTCATGATCGTGTAGCCGTCTGCGGGCTGACGCAGCACATCCGAGGCGCCCACGATACCTGTGCCACCTGGCTTGTTGTCCACCACGATGGGCTGACCGAGCTCCTGACCGAGTCGGTTGGCGACCTGCCGCGAGATGATGTCAATTGGAGTGCCCACAAAGGCGGGTACCACCAGACGAATCGGCTTTGTGGGGTAGTCCTGCGCCATTGCCGACGAGGCCGCCGCGATGGCGAGACCCGCGGCGCAAGCCCCGCGAATCCAAAGCGAGCGGAGGTTAGAACGGTGAATCATGAAGGGTCTCCTTGATTGAATGCGCAGCGCTGATTTATTGCGCCTGATAGATCCAGGCCATCGAGTCGAACGTCTGCTCCGCGGTTCGGGACTGAAGGAAGGCGTTACGAAGATCGGCCGAGGCGCCTTCCGCATGAAACACGTGACCATAGAGCCTGGAAGTCAGTTGTACGCGGGTCGTTCGCAGGTACCGCTTTTGCTGATAGCTCACAAACGCCTGCTCGTAGTTTCCCTCGCTTGGCGCCAGGCAATCAGCCAGGCACACCGCGTCTTCCATCGCCATGCAGGCGCCCTGGGCCACATATTGCAGCATGGGATGCGCGGCATCGCCCAGCAGCGTCACGCGACCCCGGCTCCAATTGCGGATCGGTTCGCGATCGCGCATCACATAAGTACGCCAATCGGAGATTGAGGCCAGCAGGTCACGTACCGGCTGCCAGGTGCAGGCGAAATGCTCGAGCATGGGCTCAGGGTTGCCAGAGGCGTCCCAACCGGTGTCGAGCCGGTCACTGTGAAAGACCACGGTCACGTTGTAAAAGCGGTCCTCCCGCATGGGCCACAACACCATATGCAGCTTCGGACCTACCCATAACGCCATCGAATTGGCTTTGAGGACTGACGGAATCGTCTCGGCAGGCACAATGGCCCGATAACAGACATGCCCCGCAAGCCGGGGCTCGCCGTCCCCCACCAGAGTCTGCCTGATCATCGACCAAAGACCGTCCGCGCCAATCAGCGCCGCGCCCTCATGAGTGGCGCCGGTTGTCGTCTGCACGTGGACCCGCGCGCCGTCATCATGGAAGCCTGCAAGACGGCTGCCAGTCAGGAGTTCAATCGACTGCGGCAACGCGCGACACGCATCAAGCAGGACCCGGTGCAGATCCGCCCGATGCATGAGCCCGTATGGATAGCCGAACCGCTTCACAAAGCGCTCGCCCAGTGGCAGTGACGTAATGGTTGAACCGTCCAGTGCATCGATCACCGCCATCGCTTGTGGGAAGGTCGCGATCGCCGAGACGGCGTCAGTCACGCCCAGACGATCGAACACCCTGAATGCGTTCGGCCCGACCTGTAGACCAGCGCCGATCTCCTGAAACCTTTCAGCCTGTTCGAGCACGCTCACCCGAACCCCAGTGCCGGCCAGCGCGAGCGCCGCCGACAGGCCGCCAATACCGCCCCCCGCGATCAGCACCCGTGATGCATCCTGTGTCGCGCCCAAAGTTGCCCCCTTTCTGTGGATTCTCGTTTCTACGCAATCCGCCGGGCGGTCGGAAGAGGTGATATCGTCATGACCCATGTTGTGGGAGCATGGCATGCAAGACGACCCCCTGACTCTTCGCCAGCTGCAGGCGTTACTGGCCATCGCCGATACGGGCAGCATTGGCGCGGCCGCGCGTGAGCTCGGTGTGACCCAACCCGTGCTGTCGCGAATCATCGCCCAGCTGGAACGGTCCGCCGGCGTATCGCTGGTTCGCCGCGGCGCGCGCGGCACCGTGCTCACGCCTTCAGGGTTAGCGCTCGCCGCGCGCGCCCGCACCATCTCCGCCGAACTCAAGCGCTGCGAAGAAGACCTGCAACTCATGCGTGGCCAGACCGGCGGACTGGTGTCGCTCGCCGTCTCGCCCGTGCCCATGATGATGGTGGTCCCCGCTGCCATTCGGCAGCTGCTTCAGACCTTGCCCGATGCCGAAGTGCTGGTCACCGAGATCGTCTACCCACAGCTGCTCGATGCGTTTCGCCATCAGAGGATTGACTTCGCCATTGGCCCGGTACCGCCTGGCGGGTTGGGCACCGATCTCAGGATCGAGCCCCTGTTTCAGGTCGATGGCGTGATTGTCCTGGCGCGCGACCACCCGAAGGCGGGCGCACGCTCGCTGGCAGCGCTTCGCTCGGAACCCTGGATCATTATGGGACCGACGAACGGCCCCGGCGCGGTCGTGGCCCAGCTCTTCGCAAGCCACGGGCTCGATCCCCCGCGCTGCAAGGTGACACTCGATACCGTGTGGTCAGCCATCGAGATGATCAGCCGCACCGGGTTTGTCGGCTGGGTGCCACGACCGATCGCGGAATCGGCGCTCGACCGCGTGCGCATTGTTCGCATCCGGGAAGCTCTGCCGCCCTTACAGATCGGGCTCATCACCCGTACCGATACACTGCTTACCACCGCAGCGCGCGCCCTGATCTCTGCGGTGCGCGCGCGGTCGAAGCAAATGCAGAGCGCCGCATGAGCCCGCATATCGACCCAACGCGATTACAGATCATGACCGAACGGAATTCACACCCCATGCTCCCTCAGCTCCCCACCTCGCGAACCGTTGAAGCGGGCGCGCTCAGCGTCGCACTTTATCAATGCGGTCCAGCAGAGGGCCCGCCCGTATTCCTGATGCACGGCTTTCCCTACGACATCCACGCCTACGCTGAGGTCGCGCCGCGGCTGGCTGACGCTGGCTGCCGGGTCTACGTCCCGTACCTGCGCGGATTCGGCCCGACGCGCTTTCTGAGCGAAACCACGCCGCGTTCAGGCGAGCAGGCCGCGCTCG
>JAGWXN010000348.1 GCA_018969885.1 Betaproteobacteria bacterium
GCTTGGGGCGCTGTCGATGCCTGCGGTGAATCCGCTTTTGCCGCTTGATCGTGCCGAGACCTTCGATTTGCTGGCGCGCGACCGCGTGACCTGGTCGGGGCAGCCGGTGGCAATCGTGGTGGCGCAGTCGCGTGCGCTTGCCCTCGCGGCGGCTGATCGGGTCAGTGTCCAGGTCGACCCGGAGCCCGCAGTACTCGATGGTGACGGGTCAAGCCCAACGATTACACAGGTTCAGCATCGCTATGCCGCGAGCGAGCGGCCCGGCGCGGCGCGCGCGTCTGGCGCGACGGTGTCGGTGTCGCTTGATTCGCCCCGGCTCGTTGCGATGGCGCTGGAGCCGCGTGCGGTGGTGGTCGAGGTGCAATCCCATGCGGAGCACGTTACGGTGTGGCTTGCGTCGCAGTCGCCCTCTCGCGCACGCGACGACATTGCGCGTGCGCTCGGGCTCAACCGCGATCAGGTTCGTGTGGTTGCACCCGATGTGGGGGGCGCGTTCGGTGCGCGCGCGTCGGTCGTGCCCGAAGATCTGCTGGTGCCGTGGGCCGCATGGCGGCTGCGCCGATCCCTGCGGTGGGTGGCGAGCCGCTCGGAAGAATTCACCGCCGGCATGCATGGCCGAGGATCGACGATACACGGACGATTGGCGGTGTCATCAGCCGGGCAGTTGGAGAGGCTCGACGCGGAGCTGCACTTCGCGCTGGGTGCCTGGATGCCGTTCTCATCCGTCGTGCCGCTTCGCAATGCAGCGCGCATCCTGCCCGGTCCCTATCGGGTTCAGGGCCTGTCGGTTCAAGGTAAGGCCACGCTGTCGAATGCCTCGGCAGTCAATATCTATCGCGGCGCCGGTCGGCCGGAGGCGGTGCTGTTGACCGAAGTGCTGATCGAGCGAGCAGCGAGGGCGTTGCGACTCGACCCGGTGGAATTGCGGCGGCGCAATCTCATTGCTGCCCAGGCCTTGCCCTATTCCACGCCAACAGGGGAAACACTCGACTCGGGTGACTACGCAGCCTTGCTTGAACGGGCCTGTGAGCGCTTTGATTATCCGCGAGCCCGCCGCGAGCAGGCGTTGCGGCGCCAGGCTGGCGAGTGTGTCGGCGTGGGGGTTGCGCTCTATGTTGAGCCCTGCGGGCAAGGGTGGGAGAGCGCTCGCATCACGCTCCACGATAACGGCCGGGTGACGGTGGCAAGTGGTTCACCGGCTCAGGGGCAGGGGCATGCGACCGCGTTTGCGAAGATTGCGGCCGAGGCGCTGGGCTGCGATGAGTCCACAGTCGACGTACAACTGGGCGATACCGCAGCGTGCCCCGACGGTGTGGGGGCGCTCGCCAGTCGCAGCACGGCAATCGGCGGTAGCGCCATCGTCGATGCCTGTCGTCAGGCGCTCGCGCGTCGTGCAGCGGGCGACGCGCTGCCTATTACGGTGGAGACACGATTCACTGCGCGCGAGTCCTGGGCCAGCGGCTGCGTCATGGCGCAGGTTGAGGTTGATGCGGACACAGGTGAGTTGACCATCGAGCGGGTGGTGTGGGTCGACGATGCAGGACGGCTGATCCACCCTGCGCTCGCACATGGTCAACTGCTGGGCGGTTTCGCGCAGGGCGTTGGTCAGGCGCTGATGGAGCAGGTGGTGTATGACGAAACCGGGCAACTCCTTACTGGTTCTCTGATGGACTATGCCGTGCCCCGTGCCTCCGATATGCCCAACCTTGTTGTCGAGAGCCTGGGGCTCCCCACATCGTTCAATCTGCTGGGTGCGAAAGGCGTGGGTGAGGCAGGTTGCATCGGTGTTCCGGCGGCGATCATGAACGCCGCGCGCGATGCGTTATCGCCCTGGGGCGAGGCTGATCTGCAATTTCCGCTCACTGCGCCGAAGCTATGGCAGGCGCTTTCGGTTTTGCGATCCGGTCCAAAGGTGGGGCTGGCATGAAGCGCCGCAGCATCGCTTTACGGGTGAATGGGCGTGAGCGTGTTCTGGAAGTGGACGCAGCCGAGCCTCTGATTGAGACGCTGCGCGAACGCTGTCAGCTCACCGGCACACACCAGGGCTGCGATACCGCACAGTGCGGTGCATGCACGGTGCTGGTGAACGGTTCGCCGATCAAGAGCTGTAATCGGCTCACCGAACAGAGTGACGGCTGCGATGTCCTGACCATCGAAGGGCTGGGGGGCGAGGGCGATGCGCTACACCTCATCCAGCAGGCGTTCAGTCGTCACCATGCCCTGCAATGCGGCTTCTGCACGCCCGGTTTCGTGATGCGCGCGCTGGCAATGGCGGGCGAGGCTGTGGAGCCTGAACCGATCGCGGTTCGCAAAGCCCTGAGTGGCAATCTTTGCCGCTGCACGGGTTACGAAGGCATTGTTCTGGCGATCTGCGAGGTCCTGCCGATTCTCCGTCGAGCACGCGCAGCGGGTCGTCAGGTTGAAGGAGGCTCGATTGATCGCCCAGACCGTGGGCGGCTCACTTCGCCGTGCATCCCTGATACGAATGGCGCGCTCAATAGGCCGCTTTGGGGCCCGATTTACTGCCGACCGAGTTCAACCGCCTCAGCGATTGAGAGCCTGAAAGCGAGTCCGGAGGCGCGGCCGCTGGCAGGTGGCCAGAGCCTGCTTCCGGCGATGCGTCTTGGTCTTGCGGCGCCCACTCATTTGATTGACCTGCAGGATATCGATGAACTTCGATTGCTTCGCGCCGGGGCCGATCATCTTGTGATTGGGGCGATGGTGCCGCATGCAAGTGTGGCCGCGGACCGAGGTGTGATGGAAGGTTGGCCGATGCTGGCGGCGCTGGCGGGCGGGATCGCCGACCAGCAGGTGCGCTCGGTGGGCACGCTTGGTGGCTCGCTTGCGAATAACGATCCTGCTGCCTGCTGGCCGGCGGGCGTGCTGGCGAGCGGCGCAACCGTGGTGACTACACGATCCCGAATCCCGGCAGATGAATTTTTCAAGGGGATCTTCGCGACCGCCCTTGCGCCGGATGAATTGATTCTTGGCGTTGAGTTTCCGCGACCGATCGCCGGCCGCTATCTGAAGTTTGAACAAGCTGCGTCGCGCTTTGCGCTGGTGGGGGTGGCGGTGGTGCGCCTGCCGGGGTCGGTGCGGGTCGCGCTCACCGGGCTGGGTGCGGGTGTGTGCCGCTGGCCGGAGGCCGAGGCGAGGCTCGGCGAGCGCTTTCATCGCGCGGCACTCGAAGGCCTCGCGCTGGATCCGGCATGTGCGTTCGGCGATCTTCACGCGCCCGCCGACTATCGGGCGCATATGGCGGCCGTGCTGCTCAAGCGCGCGGTGGGCGAACTATCGTCCGGCTGAGTGGTGCCGCAATCTACCGAATCGCCCGCTATCGGGCGATCCCGTTACAGGTATTGTTACGAGGTCCGCGTCGTTTGGACGCGCCCGGATCGTTATCTAGAGGACCCTCACCATGACAGAACCCGTTGCCGACTCGGCCCGGATTGCCGACACGCTTCGTTATGGCGCACCCATCAATTTAGGCGGATGGCTGGAGACGAATGCCCAGCGGCTCAAGCCCCCGGTGGGTAACCAGCAGATCTGGCCTGACTCCGAC
>JAGWXN010000349.1 GCA_018969885.1 Betaproteobacteria bacterium
CCTGCCATGCGGATACATCGAACCGTACCGGCACGGCAGCCACATCCGCACCGCCTATCCCCGCACGATAAAGAGGCGCCTCGGCACACGCGTCGGCCCAGCCCGCCGCCGCAACCCGGGTAAACAACCCTGACGGGTCGCTCTGAAAATTTGCCATGCCAGCCGAGCCGTTGTTGATGACCGCCTGAAGCTGCCCGTCGTGAAGGCGGGTGTCAGCCACCGCCAGACAGGTGTGACTGCTCGCGATCAGCGAGACGCCAAGGGTCTGCATCCGGTGGCCAAGGCCTTCTCGCCAGGTTTCGTCCAGCCGATCAAAAGCGAACTCCCAGCCGGCAAGTGAACGATCATCGCCGTGGGTGATCGCCATCTGCAGCCCGCCACAACTTACTCGTGCCACGGCGGGCAAGGCCCCGAGCGCCTGATCGCATCCCATCACGCGTGCAACCTGCTTCAGCTCGCTAAGGATCCGGTTGGATCGCGTGACCTCTTCATCCGAAACCGAAGCCGGATAAGCGCAGCCGCAGCCGGCCTCGTCACCCGCTGCGGCGATTTCCGTCTCTACATTCCCTCGAAGGCGTACAAACGGCGACGTGACGCGCTCGATATCGGCGAAAGTCGCTTCATCGCGATCAAACCAGTGGAAGTCACCGTTAAGGATAAAGAGTTTCCGCGTGGCCGGTTCCGCATCGAACAGTTCAACCAGCCGCGACAGCGCGAACGGGTTGCCATATAACCCGCCCACGACATAAACCACGTCGGCCATGTAGTGCTGAGCCGCCAGAAACGCTCTGGGCCCCAGTCCATAGGACGGGGGACACCATCGCCCGGGCGGTCCTTGAGAAGCCCCCCCTCGCACGCTCAGACCCCGACCGCTTCCGCCGTACGCGGGTTGCCTTGAGCAACCGGCTCACTGCTCTCGGCGAGCGCACCGCCACAGGAACTGCCCTGCCCCGCCGTGCAGCCGTAGCAGTGATCTCGGACAACGATCGGCAGCTCCGCAAACGACTGGCCGACCACTTCACGCAGGTGGCTGCGAGACTGTCCGGCACGGCGCAGCGGCAGGCCCAGCATCTGATTGAAGTCGCAGTCAAAGAGGTAGCCCTGCCAATCGACGCTCACAAGATCACGGCACATCACCGCATTCAGGTTCTCTTCGCGATGAGCCTCACGCAGGAGCGCCATGTAGTCATCAAACTTGCCCTGGCTCGCCAGCATGGAACCGAAGCGCTGAATCGGCATGTTGGCGAGGGTAAGCAGTCGGCTGAAAACGATGCCGTATCGTTCGCCCAGCATCTGTCGGTAGTCGCGCTCAAGCGCCTCCTGCGGCGGCGGCAGACTCGGCCCCTGCGGGTTAAAGACCAGATCGAGGGTCAGCGTGGTGCCGTAGCCGAGCGCATTGAGCCGGGCCAACGCCCGCAGACTGGTCTCAAAGACGCCTTTGCCGCGCTGGCGATCAACGTTGTCCTCCAGATAGCATGGCAGTGATGCCACGACATGTACCTGATGGGCCGACAGGAATTCGGCGAGATCTTCCTGACCCGGCTCTTCCAGCACGGTCAGGTTGCAGCGGTCGATCACCTCCAGGCCCGCTGCCCGCGCCTTGGCAACCAGCTCGCGAAATCCTGGATTGAGTTCCGGCGCCCCGCCAGTGAGGTCGAGTACGCGAGCCCCGCTCTCCTGGACAAACCGCATGAGCAGGTTCAGCGTGTCGCGGTCCATCATCTCCTCACGATGCGGCCCCGCGTTCACATGGCAGTGCTGGCAAGTCTGATTGCAGCGATACCCAAGGTTGGCCTGAACGGTTGACACGCTCCGGCGCCTAATGGAGGGAAAGCGGCCACGGGGGATCAGCGACAGCGTATCGCGCATGGGAATCTCGGAGACTGAGGGATCCTGAATGATAGACCGCTCACCGATTTGGTGCGCAACGCCTAAACCCCGGCAGTCCCACCCGCTATCCGCACCAACGCGGGGCGTCCATGCTACCTTGCGCCGCTTCAAACGCTGAAGCGTTTTCGCCGACAACCGTGCCCAAACTGCTCCTGATCAATCCAAACACCACCGAATCGGTCACCCGACTGCTCGCTGACGCGGCTGCCGACCGTCTGGGTAGCGCAGTTCAGGTGACTGCAGTCACCGCGCCGTTCGGTGCCGCCTACATCACCGGCGAGCATTCGCTCGCCATCGCCGCGCACGCCACACTCCAAGCGAGGGAGGAGGCCATTGCTGCACATGGCGCGTTCGACGCCTGCCTGATTGGCTGCTTCGGTGATCCGGCGCTCCAGGCACTGGAGGAGCTTGCGCTCGAACCCGTGACGGGGCTCGCAGAGGCGTCGATGCGATGGGCTGCCCGCAGCGGCGATTTCGCCATTGTGACGGGCGGGCACGGCTGGCGCGAACCCTTGCGAAGGCTTGCTTTTTCCATCGGACTGCTGGACTCGCTGGTCGCGCTTGAAACGGTCGATGCGAGTGGCGCCCAGCTGAAGGCGGATCCCGACTGGGCGCTTCGCCTGCTCGGGAAAGCCTGCCACACCGCAATCGAACGTGGCAAGGCAGCCGGGCGTGCGCCGCAGTCGGTCATCATCGGCGGCGCCGGCCTGTTCGGCTATGCTCGCGCGCTTGAGCCCTCGGTTCCGGTTCCGCTTCTGGACAGCGTGCTCTGCGGTCTTGATCTGGCTGCAGAGCGGCTTCTGAAACTGCGCTGACGGCGGCTCGATATGTGTCCTATTCCCTCCGCCTGTCGCTCAGGCACGTGTCTTGCCTAGAACCTGTGTCCTTAACCCAGGAGTTCCCGATGAGATTTGTCCGTCGTTCCTCACTTGCCCTGCTGCTCGCAGCAGCGCTGCCGCTTACGGCCCAGGCTCAGGACAAGGTCCTGCGCATCGGCATGACCGCTGCAGACATCCCCCGTACCTTAGGCCAGCCCGACCAGGGCTTCGAGGGCAACCGCTTCACTGGCATTCCCATGTATGACGCGCTCACGCACTGGGATCTGTCCAAGGCGGATGCCGCCAGCGTTCTGATCCCGGGCCTTGCGCTCAGTTGGGCGGTTGACGCAAACGACAAGACCAAGTGGACGTTCAAGCTGCGGCAGGGCGTGAAGTTCCATGACGGCTCCAACTTCACGGCCGACGCCGTGGTTTGGAACGTGCGCAAGGTGCTCGACAAGACCGCGCCGCACTATGACCCCAGTCAGATCGGTGTCACCGTATCGCGCATGCCCACGCTGGCGAGTGCGCGCAAGATCGATGACTACACGGTGGAGCTCACCACCAGCGAACCCGATTCATTCCTTCCGCTCAACCTCACCAATCTGTTCATGGCGTCGCCCGCACACTGGCAGAAGAAGTTTGACGCCACCCCGGGTAATCTGCCTGCGGAAGAGCGCGCCAAACAGGCCTGGACCGCCTTCGCAGCTGACGCATCAGGCAGCGGTCCGTTCCGCATGACCCGCTTCGTGCCGCGCGAGCGTCTCGAGTTGGCTGCCAACAAGGCCTACTGGGATCCGGCCCGCACGCCCAAAATCGACCGCGTGGTGATGCTGCCCATGCCTGAGGCCAA
>JAGWXN010000350.1 GCA_018969885.1 Betaproteobacteria bacterium
TCAGTCGGCATCGACGGACATCACCAACGCCTGGCGCGCCACCGGCGAGGTTTTAAATAAGCCCGACATCACCGTCTCTGACATGTTGCGCGTTCAGACGATGTTGCTTCAGTCTTCGGTGCAATACGAGCTGGTTGGAAAGGCGGTCAGTAAATCCACCCAGAGCCTAGAAAACATCCTCAAGACCCAGTGAACGCCTTCTCTTCATTCCTGTTCAACGGTGCCCGGCGTCTGCTCGCCACGCTCCTCCTAGGATTGGCCCTGGCCGGATGTTCGGGACGCGTTGAATTGCTCGCCTCGGTACCGGAGGTTGACGCCAACGAGGTCATCGCCGCCCTCATCAACCAGGGGGTTGACGCCACCAAGGTGTCGGGCAAGGAGGGAATGGTTGGGGTTCGCGTCCCGGCCAATCAGTCGGCGCGTGCAGTCGACATCCTTCGCGTTCGGGGGCTGCCTCGCGAGCGCTTTGCAGGCATGGGCGAGGTGTTCCGTAAGGATGGACTCATTTCCTCGCCTGTCGAAGAGAGGGCGCGCTATCTCTACGCGCTCTCGCAGGATCTTTCAGCAACCCTGTCCCGCATTGACGGGGTACTGTTTGCGCGGGTTCATCTGGTGTTGCCGGAGCGCGGGTCCGGTGGCGAACCGCCCATGCCAGCCTCGGCCGCCGTGTTCATCAAGCATCGATCCGAGGCCAATCTTGAAGCGCTACAACCGCAGGTCCGCCGCCTGGTCACCAACAGCATTCCGGGGCTGAGCAGCGACCGCGTGTCGACCGTCCTCGTCCCCTCCTCCATGGCCTTACCGGAGTCGGCGGCGGGCCCGTCCAATGTATTGGGCGTGCGCGTTGAATCGGGCTCGATCTGGAGCCTGGTGGTGCTGTTATTGGTGTTCGTTCTGGTCACCGCCGCTGCAGCGGGCGCTGGGGTCTACTGGTTCCTCCGGCGAACCGGGCGAATGGGTGGTGCGGCGAACGGTCGCGCGCCGCCCACCCCATGAACCTTCCGCTAGTTTTTACCCGACTGCCTTCCGAGGCGGGACGGAGCGTGATCGACTTCCTGTATAGCCCGGCGCGGGGCGCACACGCGGAGCGGCTCGCCGCGTGGGTGCCGGCCGGGATTGATCCCGCACAGCCTGGGCCTGCCCGTACGCTGGCAGGCTTGCTGGGCTCAGCAGGCGCCGAACTCGACCCGGGCCAGGCACTTCACCGAGTCGCCCTCCTGCCGCAGCCCCGACTGTCCGAGCTCGCGCGCCGCGCAGCCATCGACACGCTGGGGTGGGCGCTCCGCCGGGTGGTTCGCAATACAGAGCTGGTCAGGCTGGACGAATGGGTCACGCAGGACGACTGGAGTCGCATTTACCAGGCGTCGCTCAATCACCCACTCGCGGATCGTCGCCTGGTCGGGGACATCGAGACGCTGATCCGCGCCTTGCAACATGTTGGATGGCACCTGATCGAGCGTGCAGCCGACACCCTGCCCCGCGCGCTGAGTCTAAGGCTGCTTCTTAAATGCCCGCCGGTGGACACTGCGTCGGTATCAGCATTTGATTCGTGTCAGTCTAACGAGGCCGACGTCGTCGTCAGGAGTTACTCCGAATGGGCGAGCACAGCCATTCCTGATTGGGACAATGCGCTCGCTGCTTTGGCGGCTCCCACTCGCGGTTGAGGATGCAATGAGCTTTATCCGACTGACAAGTTCAAAAGCCCTGGGAGCCATCGACGCCTCCGATCCTGTGGTGCCCGCGGCGGAGGCGGCCGCCTGGTTGGAGGCCTCAGCGCTTCTTGAGCATGCGCGACAAGAGGCCGCCCAGCTTCTTGGTTCAGCCCGTCAGCAGCTCGAGGCGGAGCGCGCGCGCGGCTATCAGCAGGGCTTGGAGGAGGCCAGACTCGAACTGACCGAGCGAATGATCGAAACCGCCTCGAGAACGGTTGAGCTCTTCGCATCGATCGAACAAAGAATGGTCAGCCTGGTCATGGACGCGGTGCGTCGCCTGATGGCGGATTTTTCTGATACCGAGCGGGTCATGGCGGTGGTTCGAAGCGCTTTGTCAGTGCTTCGCAATCAACGCCAGCTCACATTAAGAATTGCACCTGAGCATGTCGAGCAGGTCCGTGCCCGCGCCACCGAGTTGCTGGAGCAGTTTCCAGGTGTAGGTATTCTCGATATCGTTGCCGATCCGCGTTTGAAGCTCGATGCCACCATCTTGGAAAGCGAGATTGGTCTGGTCGAAGCCAGCATCGAGTCGCAACTGCAAGCGATCGAGCAAGGCTTCCAGAAAGTTCTGGGAAGCAGAGTCTGACGGCGATCACCAGGACCCCTCGTGAAGAGCTTTGATTACCTCACCGACATGATGCGAATGGCGCTGGACGACACGCCTACGCTCATGATCAAGGGGCGCGTGATTCAGGTGGTGGGAACCATCATCAAAGCGGTTGTTCCAGCGGTGAAGGTAGGTGAGGTCTGCATTCTTCGCAACCCCGGCGAAGACTTTGAGATGAAGGCTGAGGTGGTTGGCTTTTCGCGTGACGCTGCACTGCTCACACCGCTTGGCGACATGTACGGCATCTCCGCATACACCGAGGTCACCCCCACTGGGCGCGCCCACATGGTTCCCGTAGGTGACGGACTGCTTGGCCGCGTACTTGATGGGCTCGGTCGCCCACTCGACGCCGACACCGCTGGCCCGCTGCAAGCCGACCGGTTTTATCCGGTGTTCGCGGACGCGCCAGACCCGATGCGGCGGCGAATCATCAAGGACCCCATGCCGCTTGGGGTGCGTGCCATCGATGGCCTGCTGACCTGCGGCGAAGGCCAGCGCATGGGTATTTTTGCTGCTGCGGGAGGCGGTAAATCCACGCTGCTTGGCATGCTGGTGAAGGGGGCGGCGGCCGACGTGATCGTGATTGCGCTGATCGGCGAGCGTGGCCGCGAGGTTCGTGAGTTCATGGAAAATGAATTGGGCGAGGAAGGCTGCCGACGTTCGGTGATTGTCTGCGCCACCTCGGATAAATCGTCGATGGAGCGCGCCAAGGCAGCCTATGTGGCGACCGCCATTGCCGAATATTTCCGCGATCAGGGGCGTAAGGTTCTTTTTCTGATGGACTCGGTCACGAGGTTTGCGCGCGCGCAGCGCGAAATCGGCCTGGCAGCGGGCGAGCCACCCACCCGTCGCGGATTTCCACCCTCGGTATTTGCCACGCTCCCCAAGCTCATGGAGCGGGTTGGCATGAATGACAGAGGTTCGATCACAGCGCTCTACACCGTGCTGGTTGAGGGTGATGACATGACCGAGCCTATCGCTGACGAGACCCGCTCCATCCTTGACGGCCACATCATTCTTTCCCGCAACCTGGCCGCTGCCAATCACTACCCCGCGATTGACATTCTCGCGTCAACCAGCCGCGTACAAAACGCGGTAGTGAGTCGCGAGCACCGTTCGGCCGCAGGACGCCTTCGAGAGTTGATGGCGAAGTATGCCGAGGTGGAACTGCTGGTCAAGATTGGCGAATACAAACGCGGCGGCGATGCCACCACCGATGAAGCCATCGACAAGATCGAGGC
>JAGWXN010000023.1 GCA_018969885.1 Betaproteobacteria bacterium
AGGGTTTGCATCCGCTCGCGCGCTGTGGCGGCCACCTGCGCCTCGGGATACTTTTCGATGAGCGTCTCGAGCGTACGGCGCGCGGCGCGTCTGTCATTGAGTTCAATCTGCGTGTAGGCGAGATTCAGCATGGCCTCGGGCGCGCGTGGGCTGTCGGCGTGGCGCTGCGCCACCGTGTTCAATGTGTCAGCTGCGCCTTTATAGTCTTTCAGCGCGAACTGGCTGCTGCCCAGCCAGTAGAGCGCTGACGGCACATAAGGGCTGGTGGGGTGGTTGAGCAGAAACACCTGAAAGGCGGTTTGCGCAGCCCGAAAATCTTTGGCACCGAAGGCAGCAAGGGCTGCTTCGAAACTGCGACGCTCTGCCGGGTCGACCCGCTGGCTGCGTCCGTCAATCTCGACGGCAACCGGCTCGAAGCGTCGCATGCGTGTTTCGAACTCATCGCTCTTATCTCGCAGTGCGCGCTGTGTGGTGGACAGCTCGTTGGTCTGCTCTTCCAGCATGCCACGCAGTTTGGCGATTTCCTGCTGCAGGGTCTGGATCTGGCTTTGCAGGGCCAGTTGGCCGCGGGCGGTGGCTTCGAGACGCTCGAGACGGGTGGTGAGGTCGCTCAGGCGGGCGCCGAAATCAGCGGTGAGTTTGTCGATCCGGGCGCGCTCGGCGAGGATGGCTTTCCTTGCCTGATCATCTTCGAAAATTGCCTGGCTGGTGCCTGGCAGAAGGAGAGTCGCCGCGAACACGACCGCGGCGACCAGACCGGCTGACTTCATGAAGACCTCCGCGGCGGGTGGGAATGGCGCTGGCGAGCGTTCACCCGCCAGCTGATCAAACCCGATCCATTATTGATAGGCGAGATCGACGCGACGATTCTCTGCAAAGGCGGACTCGTCAGCGCCACTATTGCGCGGGCGCTCTTCACCGAAGCTCACCGCTTCCATCTGGTTCTCGGCCACGCCAAGGGCAACCATGGCCCGGCGAACCGCATCGGCCCGTTTTTGACCGAGGGCGATGTTGTACTCGCGGCTGCCGCGGTCATCGGTGTTGCCTTGCAGGACGACCTTGCGCGTGGGATTGGCGACCAGGAAGCGTGCGTGCGCCTCGAGGACCGGGCGAAAATCATCTTTGACAACGAAGCTGTCGAAGTCAAAGAAGATGCTGCGACGGGAGAGCGGGTTGTTCGGATCGTTAAACGGATCTTTGCTGGGGTCGTTGGCGACGTCGAGTTGCCGGACCGATCGGTCACCGATCCCGGCCGATGCCGCGCCAGAGCCTGCACCTGCCGAGTCTCCACGCGACTCGATTGGGGCACCCTTGTCCTCGAGTGGCGTCGGGGTGCTGCAGGCAGCCAGCAGGGCAGCAAGCGACAGGGCAACTGCTGCGGTCAGGGATCGTTTCATCATGCCTCCGGAGATAAGGGAACGGTGGTGAGCGGTGGATAGGGTATGCCTAGCGGCTGAACGGACCCCAGGTGGGTTCGCGGATATCGGCTGCGTCGGAGCTCAGCCGCTGCTTGGTGCGGCCGTCAATGGAAACTGCCATGAGCGAGTCGCGTCCGGCAGAGCGTGTGGCGTACATGATCCAGCGGCTGTTGGGCGCAAAGCTGGGCGACTCTTCCCGCCCGCCGTCAGAGAGCACCCGCTCGGCGCCGCTTGCCAAATCACGAACGACCAGCACGAGCCCGATATCACGCCGCGAAATGAAAGCAAGCGTGCGACCGTCAGGGCTCACCCGCGGGCTGACGTTGTAGGGGGATCCGAAAGTGATGCGCGAGACGTCGCCCCCCGAGGCGGGCATCCGATAGATCTGGGGCGCGCCGCCGCGGTCTGAGGTGAAATAGATGAAGCGGCCGTCGGGCGTGAAGACCGGCTCGGTATCGATGCCCGACGAGGTGGTGAGGCGCACGGGCGCGCCCTCGCCGGTGGAAGAGATCAGATAGATCTGCGACAAACCGTCACGGGTGAGGGCGACGGCAAGCGAGCGACCATCGGGCGACCAGGCCGGCGCGCTGTTGCTGCCCCGGAAATTGGCGACTGCAATGCGTTGGGCATCGGAGAGCGAGTGCACGTAGACAACCGGCTTTTGGCTCTCGAACGAAACATAGGCGAGGCGCCTGCCATCGGGCGACCACGACGGCGAGATGATGGGCTCAGACGAACGCAGGGCGACCGAGGGGTTTTCGCCATCCCAGTCGGCGATCGTGAGTCGAAAGACATTGTTCTGTTTGGTGATGAAGGCGATTCGGGTGGCGAAAATGCCCTTTTGACCCGTGATTTTTTCGTAGATGTAGTCGGCGATCTGATGACCAGCCAGGCGCAGATCGCCTTCGGATACCACCAGAGTGCTACGCCCCATGGCGGACTCGCGAACCGGATCGCTCAGCTGAAACCGGATGTCGAGACGGCCATCAGCCAGCCGGGATACCGAACCCCCCACCACGGCGTCAGCGCCGCGCGAACGAAGCGCTGGGAAATCGATGTTGGCCGACTCGGAAAGCGTTCCGGTTTGTTCGACCAGACGGAAAGCGCCGCTCTGGACCAGATCGTTACGGATCACGTCGGCGATCTGCCGGGAGACCCGGCTGTCGGTGACGAAATTGGCGACCGCGATGGGGAAGCGGGTTGCGCCGACGCCAGAGACGTCGATTCGCATCTGCGCGGACACGTGAGCGGGCAGGGCCGGCAACGCCGCGCAGAACACAACACAGAGCAGGCGAAACAGCTTTCGCATGGGGGCCTCGTTCGGAGGAGTCCGAATGACGACAAACCCGTAATTATAGGCGATCGAACGCCTCGGAAGGGTTCAATCCTCAATCGGGGAAGGGATCAGTCGCGCGGCCGATGGGTGATCTCGATCGACTCGCCCGGACAGCTGCCGTTGGGCATCCTTGGCCAGGGCGAGGATTTGCGGATCGCCTGCTCGGCTGCCCGATCCCAGGCCTGCTCGCCGCTCGTGCGAACCAGTTGCACCTCAATCACGCGGCAGTCGCGGGTATCGGTCGGCGCCGTGCCCGGAGGACCGCTCAGGCGGATGCGGAACCGAGCCTCCGGGTTGGCGTTGCTGGCGGTGGAATAGGTGGTGGCATCGCTGATCAGGCCCTTCACCTGCCCGCCCCAGGTCGCCATGCCGACGCCGCTTCCGGCTGCGGCACTGCCGCTCGATCCCGAACCCGCTCCCTGCGACAGGAGCTGCGTGGCGCGCGCTCTGTCGGCCTCGACCAGCTGCTGGCGGCGCTTTTCGTCTTCGGCTCGCTGGCGCGCCTCGGCTGCCTTTTTCTCATCCGCCGCCTTCTTTTCGTCAGCCAATTTCTTCGCCTCGGCTTCCTTGCGCGCTTTTTCCTCGGCGAGCTTCTTCTCTTCGGCCTCCTTACGGGCCTTCTCCTCTGCTGCCTTCTTGGCGTCGGCCTCTCGGCGTGCCTTATCCTCGGCGAGTTTCTTCTGCTCGGCTTCCTTACGGGCTTTTTCTTCCTGTGCCTTGCGCTCGCGCTCCCGCTTTTCGTCTTCCTGGCGTTTGCGTTCCTGTTCGAGCGCGATGTCGGGTTTGGGCGCCTCAACCTTGGGTGGGGGCGGCGGTGGCGGCGGGGGCTCGGGCTTTGGTTGGGGAGGTTCGGGGCGTGGCGGCTCGACCTGCGGAGTAGGAGGCGGCGTCCAGAGTTCGGCGCTCACGCTCTGCGGCTCTTGCGATTTCCAGCGAATGCCAACGAAAAGCAAAGCGACCAGGAGGCCATGCATCAGGATCGCGAGAACAAACGCTTTGGTCCGCCCCTTCGGCGCAGGCGGCTGCGTGGGCGGGCGAACCGGACCCGACTCGTCGGGCCCCGGACTCTGTGCGTTCATCGGCTACCGCCCGGCGGACGCACCATCAGCGCAATCCGGTTGATGTTCATTTTCTGGAGCTCACCCATCACTTCAAGAATGACTTCGTAACGCACCTGCCGGTCACCGCTGATGACCACTGGCAGGTCGCCACCGCCGACGGCCCGAACGGCGTCAGCAAGCTCGCGCCGCCCCACGGTGGACTCGGGGGAGTCACCGCGGTTACGCGCCCTGACCTTCATTTCGCCGGAAGCCGTGACCGTGACCTCGACATAGGCCTCGGGGCGCTGATTGCTGCGTCCAGCGCTGGGAAGATCGACCACGCCGGGCGGCAACATGGGTGCCGTGACCATGAAGATCACCAACAGCACCAGCATCACGTCGATGTAGGGGACGACGTTGATTTCGCTGACCGGGCGTCTGCGACCGGAGCGACCGCCGCGGGAGGATACGGTAGCCATGGCGGAGGTCAGCGTGCGCGGCGCTGAAGAATGTTGGAGAACTCCTCGATGAAGGTCTCAAAACGTGAGGCCAGTCGATCGAGGTCGTGCGAGAACCGGTTGTAAGCCACGAAGGCTGGAATCGCAGCAAAGAGGCCGATGGCGGTGGCAACCAGCGCCTCGGCAATGCCGGGGGCGACCGAGGCAAGCGTTGCCTGCTGCACATTGGCGAGCCCGCGGAATGAATTCATGATGCCCCACACCGTGCCGAACAGCCCGATGTAGGGGCTCACCGAACCGGCCGAAGCAAGGAATGGCACGCTTGATTCCAGCATGTCCACTTCACGCTGGTATGACGCCCGCATGGCACGACGTGCGCCATCGAGCATGGCGATGTGATCGCCCGGCTTTTGCTGGCGCACCTTGAGGAATTCGCTCATGCCGGCTTCGAAGATTCGGGCGAGCGAACCGTGATCGCGCGACTTGTCCTGAACCTGCTGATAAAGCTCGCCCAGATCACGGTCGCGCCAGAACTCGGCCTCGAACTGATCCGTGGCAAGTCGGGCTGAGCGAAGCGCGAAGAGCTTTCGAAAGATGACGGTCCACGAAGCGACCGAGATGGCAAGGAGCAGCGCCATGACAAACTGCACCAGTGCGCTCGCCTGCTGTACGAGCGACAGGATTGACATGTCTGAATTCATCGGAGGCTCATCGGCTCAGGTTGCAGTGGCGAGCGCGCCACGGGTGGCAAGTTGGGCGAGCAGCGTTCGCGGCAAGGGCGCCGCGCGCTGGTCGGTGAGGCGGAGTGCGGCGATGCGGACAGTGGCTCGGACCAGCTCCTCGCCGCTCGCGGCATCGAACGCATTCTGGGTGAGTAGTAGCGAGGCGCGCCGGGCTTCGGCCAGTCGCAGCTCGGTCCGAATCGTCTGATCCAGCTGCCCGGGACGAAGGAATGCGATCCGCATGTCGCGCACCACAAATCCGATTCCTGTTGCGGGCCCAAGCGACGACTGCTCGATGCCAAGCTCTCGCAGCCAATCGGTGCGGGCACGCTCGAAAAAGCGCAGCCAGCTCGCGTGATAGACGATGCCACCGGCATCGGTATCTTCCAGATAGACGCGAAGTGTTTGCGTGAGCAGGCTGGCGGAGCCTGCCGTGGCAGCGGAAATGGGTTCGTGATCGGCAAAGCGGCTGCGGGTCGCGGCGCGCGCGACAGTTGATTCGGGTTCGGGAGGTGGCACGCGCGCGATTCTAGCCTACTGTTAATCCTCAACATGCTCGCGCTTTTGCGCGCGCGGCCGATCACCCGCCCTCCCCAGGGGTAAGCCCCAACGCTGGGACCGGGGGTAAATGTGCGGCGATGTCCGCCCAGCGCGGCAAAGGGTCGATGGCACCACGCCCGGTGGTGGCAAGCGCTGCGGCGACGGTGGCGGCTCGGGCGGCAGCGGCCAGCGTGTCGCCTGCATTCAGACGCGCCACCATCACGCCGCCGAAACAGTCGCCCGCACCCGTGGCATCGATCGCCCTGACCGGATGTGCGGCGATGGCAAGCGCCGTCTCGGGGTCGGCGACCCATGCGCCGGCCGCGCCTTGCTTGACGGCAACCGATCGCGCCCCTGCGGTGAGCGCCCAGTCTGCGAGCCGCTTGGGGTCGGCCCATTCAAAGAGGACCTGCGCCTCATCGATCGACGGCAGGAACAGGTCGCAGTACGGCAGGGTCGCGCGGGCGATGGCCGCCGCGCGGGTCGCCGGCCACAGGCGTGGCCGGAAGTTGAGGTCGTAGCTGATCCGTGTGCCGTGAGCGCGCGCGAATTCGATCGCTTCGAACACCGTGTCGCAGGCGCGCTCGGAGATGGCCTGCGAGATGCCGGAGACATGGAGCCAGCGACTGGCCCGGATGCGGGCGCGAAACGCATCGGTGAGGCGCATGCTGGTGGCGGCTGAGCCGGTGCGCCGGTAGCTGAAGGTATGGCCGCGCTCGTCATAGCGGATGAAGTAGAGGCCCGTCGGTCGGTCGGGATCGAGTTCGACGGCGTCACACTCCACTCCCTCGCGCTTCCAGAGTGAGATCAGCGCGCGGCCAAAGTCTTCATCGCCCAGGCGGCTGAGATAGGTGCTGCTCGCGCCCGCGCGCCGGGCGGCGATCGCGAAATTGGAGGTGTCGCCGCCAAAGCCCTGGCGCCAATCGTTCGTGCCGGGCGTCTGGCTGAATTCGATCAGCGGTTCGCCGAGCGCGGCTACATCAAAGCCGCCAGCAGCGTCGCCACGCGCGGCCGGCGTGGGCGCCGTCAGACCATGACGGTTACTCACGCGAGCACCTGCCACGCACCCAGTGCGCATACGGCTGCAAGTGCAAGCGCCGCACCCAGGCGGAGCACCGCCTTGAGCGGGGCATCTTCCCAGCCGGGGCGGCCGTCGAGCATGGCGGCCAGCACGATGCCGGCGATCAGACCGCCGAGATGCGCAGCGTTATCGACCCCGCCCACCGTAAAGCCCAGCAGCAGCGATACGCCGATGTAGACCAGGAGCGAGCTTTGAAGCGGTCTTAAGAGGGGGGCGGGAAGACTGCCCGGCCTCAGCCAGATCACCGCAAGCAAGGCACCGACCACGCCCAGAATGGCGCCCGAGGCACCCACCGAGACGGCGCTACGGCCCGAAAAAAACAGACTGGCGATCGAGCCGGCCAGGCCCGAGCCCAGATACAGCACCAGAAACTGCAGATTGCCAAAGAAGCGCTCGGCGACTCGGCCGGTATCCCAGAGTGCCCACATGTTGAGAATCAGATGCAGCACCCCTGCGTGCAGCACGGTGGCACTCATCAGCCGCCAGGGTTCGTGGCGTGTTTCGGCGAGCCGGTTGCCGCCCAGGGCGAGGAGTTCAGCGCCGTTCGGGTTCAGCGCCGAGGCGCCGCCCGCGACCGCAGCCAGCCAGACCACGACATTCACAGCGACGATCAGGTAGGTGACCCAGGTGCGGGGCGTGAGCTGGTGCAGGCGCGCCAGCGGGTCGTCATTCACCGCGGGGGTCCCAGAGCTCGGGCGTACGCCCGGCCGGCATGGCAAGACCGAAGTGCTGCCAGGCATGCGAGGTGGCTACGCGCCCCCGCGGCGTGCGTTGAATGAACCCCTGCTGAATGAGGTAGGGTTCGAGTACGTCTTCGATGGTGTCGCGCTCTTCGCCGATCGCCGCTGCAATGTTGTCCAGGCCGACCGGTCCGCCACCGAACCGTTCGATCATGGCTCGCAGCAGCTTCCGGTCCATCAGATCAAAGCCAAGCGAGTCGACGTCAAGCATCTTGAGCGCCGCGTCAGCGATGGGCGCATCGATCTGACCGCCCGCTTTCACTTCGGCATAGTCGCGAACGCGGCGGAGCAGTCGGTTGGCAATGCGCGGCGTGCCGCGCGAGCGGCACGCGATCTCGCGCGCGCCCTCGGCGGTGATGGTGGCACCGAGCAGCAGCGCCGAACGCGAGACGATCAGCGTGAGCTCATCGACATCGTAGAACTCGAGCCTGGACACGATCCCGAAGCGGTCACGCAGCGGGTTGGTGAGCATGCCGGCGCGGGTCGTGGCCCCCACCAGCGTGAAGGGTTGAAGATCGAGCTTGATCGAGCGCGCGGCAGGCCCCTCGCCGATCATGATGTCGATCTGATAGTCCTCAAGAGCCGGGTAAAGAATTTCTTCGACGACCGGTGACAGGCGATGGATCTCGTCGATGAACAGGACGTCATTGCGTTCGAGGCTGGTGAGAATTGCGGCGAGATCGCCCGGGCGTTCAATCACCGGCCCGGAGGTCTGGCGAAGCTTGACGCCCATCTCGGCAGCAACAATATGGGCAAGCGTGGTCTTGCCCAATCCGGGCGGGCCAAAAAGCAGAAGGTGGTCCAGCGCCTCGCCGCGGCCGCGTGCGGCGGCAATGAAAATTTCCAGCTGCTCGCGAATCTTGCGCTGACCGACATAGTCGGCGAGGGTACGCGGTCGAAGCGCCCGCTCGACCACATCCTCGGTGGGGGACGTGCTGGCCGCCGAAACGATCCTGTCGTTTTCAATCATGGTGTGGGCGGGCCCGGCGCGGGTCAGTTCTTGCCAAGCTGGCGAAGCGCCTGGCGGATGCCGTCAGAAACCGATACGTCAGGTGGTAAGCCCCGGAGGGCCGCCTGCGCTTCACGTTCGGAGTAGCCCAGCGCGATCAATGCACGAACGATATCGACCCCGGCATCGACCGTGACCGCTGTGCCCGATGCATGGGGAAGTGCCGGCGCGAGTTTGCCCTTGAGTTCGAGCAGCAGACGCTCAGCGGTTTTCTTGCCGATGCCCGGTACCTTGAGCAGACGCGCGCTTTCCTGAAGCGCTACCGCCTGGGTGAGATCGGCCACCGACATGCCAGACAGCACAGCCAGGGCGGTTCGCGGGCCGACGCCGGAAATGCGGATCAGCTGCCGGAAGGTGTCACGCTCGGGGGCGGTAAGAAAACCATAGAGGAGCTGCGCGTCCTCGCGGACAATGAATTCCGTGAGCAGCACCACCCGCGCGCCGATCTCGGGCAGGTCGTAGAAGCTGCTCATGGGGACATCGACCTCGTACCCCACGCCGCCCACGTCGACCAGCACGGTCGGTGGGGATTTTTCGAGCAGCAGTCCTGAGAGGCGACCGATCATCCGGCGATCTTAGCAGCCCGCGCTGCTAGCGGCCGCGAAGGCGTCCGCCGCGTGAGCGGGCGCCGCTTCGTGCGGTACGCGCCAGAACGCCGGCGGCCCCCAGCTGGCCGGAAAGTGCAGACGCGTGGGCATGGCAGATGGCGCAGGCCAGTGCATCGGCCGCATCGGCCGATGGGTCGCCGGGCAGCTGCAGCAGCCGCCGCACCATCGCCTGCACCTGCTCCTTGCCCGCGCGGCCATAGCCCACTACCGATTGTTTGACCTGCAGTGCCGTGTATTCGTGAACGGGGAGATCGCGGATGGCGAGCGCCGCGACCGCTGCGCCGCGTGCCTGACCAAGCGCGAGTGTTGCCTGCGGGTTGATGTTGACAAACACGATTTCCACCGAGGCGAGATCGGGCTTCCAGGTGTCGATCACCTCGGTGATGCCCTCGTGAATGGTGCGAAGCCGCGGGGCGAGTTCGCCGTCGGGGATACGGATTACGCCGCTTGCGAGATAGCCGAGCGCTGCTCCGTGCTTTTCAATCACACCAAAGCCAGTCCGGCGAAGGCCGGGGTCGATACCGAGGATGCGCACGAGGGTGATCGGCTGGTGCGTCAGTGCCGGAAGTGCCGGACCCCGGTAAAGACCATGGCGATGCCGCGCTCATTGGCGGCGGCGATCACCTCGTCATCGCGTACCGAACCGCCTGGCTGGATGACCGCGACCGCACCACCGTCGGCGAGCACATCGAGTCCGTCGCGAAACGGAAAGAAAGCGTCTGAAGCAACCACCGACCCCTTAAGAGACAGCCCGGCCGCTTCGGCCTTGATCGAGGCGATGCGCGCAGAATCGAGTCGACTCATCTGACCCGCGCCCACGCCAAGCGTCATGCCACCGCTACAGTAGACGATGGCATTGCTCTTCACAAACTTGGCCACCGTCCAGGCAAACATCAGGTCGCGTAGCTGAACCTCATCAGGCTGTCGCTGGGTCACGACTTTGAGCTCGGCTGCCTGGAGAATGTGATTGTCAGCGGTCTGGATCAGCATGCCTGAGCCCACCCGTTTCACATCCAATGCGTTTTGGCCGCGCTCCCAGTCGGTTGCCCCGCCCGGCGGCAGAGCGATCTCAAGGAGGCGGACATTGGCCTTGCTCTTGAAGACCGCGAGCGCGGCGTCTGAAAACGCCGGCGCGATCACCACCTCGACAAACTGTTTCGAAACAGCCTGCGCGGCCGCCTCATCAATCAGGCGGTTGAAAGCGATGATGCCGCCGAAGGCAGATGTGGGATCGGTGCTGAAGGCCTTTCGGTAGCACGCCAGGGGATCGTCACCGATCGCAACACCGCAGGGGTTGGCGTGTTTGACGATCACACAGGCGGGGCCGTCAAAAGACCTGACGCATTCCCACGCTGCATCGGCATCGGCGATGTTGTTATAGGACAGTTCCTTGCCCTGGATCTGACGTGCGGTGACAAGCGATCCCGGCGCAGGATGGAGATCGCGGTAGAAGGCCGCCTGCTGGTGTGGATTTTCGCCGTAGCGAAGGTCCTGTACCTTAACGAAGCGGCCGTTTGCCTGACTACCAAAGAGCGCGTGCGTGCCATCAGGCTGGATTCGCGACAGGTAGTCGCTGATCGCCGCGTCGTAATTGCTGATCCGGTTGAATGCGGCCACCGACAGCGCGAATCGGGTGGTATCGCTGAGTGCACCTGAACCCCGAAGCTCAGCCAGCACCTGTGGGTACTGCGAGCTGTCTGTGAGCACGCCCACATCACGCCAATTCTTGGCTGCACTGCGCACCATGGCCGGTCCGCCGATGTCGATATTCTCGATGGCGTCTTCCAGCGTGCACCCGGGCCGAGATACGGTTGCTTCGAAGGGGTAAAGATTGACCACCAGCAGATCGATCGTGCTGATGGCGTGCGCTGCGAGCGCAGCCATGTGGTCGGGCAGGTCACGGCGGGCGAGCAGACCGCCGTGGATGGCAGGGTGGAGTGTCTTCACTCTGCCATCCAGCATTTCCGGAAAACCGGTGTGGGCCGAGACCTCGGTGACCGGGAGGCCCGCATCGGCCAGCAGTTTTGCGGTTCCGCCGGTGGAGAGCAGTTGAATGCCCAGCGCATGCAACGCTTGGGCGAGTTCAACGATACCGGTCTTGTCTGAAACGCTGATCAGGGCCTGACGGACGGGTCGCATGGATTCAGTTCCCGGAGTAAAGGTAGAGGGCGCGTGCGGGGCGGCAGGCCTCAGCCTGCGTCATCGAGCAATCCGTGATTGAGCAGCTTCTTTCGAAGCGTATTCCGATTGATGCCTAGCATTTCGCTCGCTCGCACCTGATTGCCGTCGGCCGCTCGCATGACCACTTCGAGGAGCGGCCGCTCGACCGCCTGGATGACCATGTCATAGACCCCCGACGGCATCTGCCCGTCCAGGTCGTGGAAGTATTTTTCCAGGCTGCGGGTGATCACTTCATCGATCATGGTGCCGCGGCTCATTGGGGCAGCCCTTTCATGTCGCAGACGGAATCGGCCATGCGCCAGGGGTCATCTTGATCGAACCAGCGCTCAAGCGCCTCGAGCTGCGCCTCGGGGGTATCAATGGGGTAAAACACATTGCGCAGGAACTCGGTTGCCCCGGGTTCGCGAGCCAGATACCAGCCCACGTGTTTGCGTGCGGTGCGCACGCCCGTGAACGGGCCATGGAATTCATAGTGATCGATCAGGTGCTCACGGAGCAGCGCGCGCAACGCCTCGCGTTCGGGGGCCGCGGGCGGGGCTTCGCCGGCGAGCGCTGCCGCGATCTCGCGAAAAATCCAGGGGCGCCCTTGCGCAGCACGGCCGATCATCACGCCGTCGGCACGCGTGTGCTGGAGAACGGCGATGGCTTGTGCGGGGCTGCCAATGTCGCCATTGGCCACGACAGGTACGCTGACCGCCGACTTGACCTCGGCAATGGTGTCGTATTCGGCATGCCCCGTAAATCCGCAGGCACGGCTGCGGCCATGCACGGTGATCATGGCGGCCCCTGCGGCCTCAGCGAGTTGGGCCAGGCGCACGGCGTTGCGACGTTGCCGATCGGGACCGGTGCGCATCTTGACCGTGACCGGCACGCTGACCGCGTTCGCTACCGAATCGATGATGGCGAGTGCGAGTTCCTCGTTGGCCATCAGCGCTGAGCCCGCCTGCAGATTGCACACCTTCTTGGCGGGGCACCCCATGTTGATATCAATGATCTGCGCGCCCCGGTCAACGTTGTAGCGCGCGGCCTCGGCCATCATGAGTGGATCGGCACCTGCGATCTGCACCGACCGTGGCTCTATTTCGCCCGAATGATCGATGCGTCGAGACGTTTTCACCGATTTCCAGAGCGCGGGGTTGGAGGCAGCCATTTCCGAGACCGCATAGCCTGCGCCCAGGCGCTTGCACAACTGGCGAAATGGTCGATCGGTGACGCCTGCCATCGGAGCCACGATAACCCGGTTGCGGAGCTGATGGGGCCCGATTTGAATCATGAAAGCGGCTGGCCGGTTCAACGAGAGGCGCGATTCTACTGAAAACCGATCTGCACAAAAAATCGGCAGTTTGTTTCAGCGGCTGCGGATCCCGAACATGAGGCCGCGTGCGATCGTGTGCCGGATGGGTGCGCAGAAATCAATCAGGGTGAGCGCAGCCGCGTGTACCGGCTTCAATAAATCCGGGCAGGTGAGCGTGGCAAGCAGATCGGTGGTTGCGACCAGGGTCTCGCGATCAAGGCGACGATGGTTCTCAAACCGGTCTAGCGCAGCCGCGAGCGACCCGGCGTGCGCCCGCCAATCGCCGAGCACACGCGCCAGCACCGCGGCATCGCGCAGACCCAGATTGAGACCCTGACCCGCCACCGGATGCAACGCCTGCGCCGAATTGCCGATCGCGACCTGATCCGGTGCTGGTCGCAGCGGCCCGATGCGGCGCGTGACAGCACTGACGTGACGGGTGCTGTACAGCGTGATGCGACCGAGTCCGGGACCGAATGTCTGGTAGAGCGCACTACCAAACGCTGTCTCGGACAGCTCTGCCCTCTCCCGGCATCGCTGCTCGGGCGCGCACCAGACCAACGCGCGTCGGCGCGGCTCGGGCAAGGGCAGCAGAGCAAGCGGCCCTTCGCTAGTAAACCGCTCGTAGGCCCAGCCTGGACATTCGCGCTCCACTTCTACCTCTGCAAGGAGCGCCATCTGCTCGAACTCGCGTATCCGGTGCCCGGTTCGCTGCTCGCTCTCGCCATCGGCGATCACGGTGAGCAGGGGCTGTTCGCCGGAAGCGGTCTGATCGTGAGGTGGCCTCGCGAGGGGTGCGCGCAGCACGATCGCCTCTCGTAGCAGCCGATGGAGCGTGCCGTAGCGAAACACCGCGCCGAGCAAGGGCGCGCCCAGCTCGGAGGCGCGGATGCGCGTACCACCCGAGGCGCGCGCGCGGCTGACATCAACCACCGTGATCGGTGCAGCCAGAGCGGGCGATTCAAGGAGCGCATTGGGCGCGCACTGCGGCACCACTCGACCGAGCGTCTGGAGACTGCCGAGTGATACGGCGAGGGCCCGCGAGCCCAGCCAGTCGGGCAGGTCGGCGTCAATCGGATCAGCGATCAGCGCCTGGCGATCCATGCCTTCACGTTCAAGAAGCAGCCGGAGCGCAAGCGCAACCGGTCCGCGTCCTTCGATACGGATCATGGAGGCTCAGCCCCGCATCAACGCTTCAATATCGCTCGCGGCCTTCGGCACCTTAGCGGTGAGAATCTCGCAGCCCGATTCGGTAACGAGCGCGTCGTCCTCGATGCGGATGCCGATGTCATGAAAATGGCGCGGAATGTCGTCGGCGGCGCGCACATATAGTCCGGGCTCCTCGGTGAGCACCATGCCAGGCCGCAGGATCCGCCAGGGCTTTTCCGATCCGGTGGCCGCTTCGCCCGGCTCGCGATAATCACCGCAGTCATGGACATCCATGCCCAGCCAGTGGCCGGTGCGGTGCATGTAAAAGCGACGGTAAGCCCCGGACTCGATTGCTGTATCGAGCGGACCGCTGATCAGACCGCAGTCAATCAGCCCTTGGGCGAGTACTTTCACAGCGGCGTTGTGCGGGTCAATGAAGCGCATGCCAGGGCGAGTGGCCGCGATGGCCGCCTGCTGGGCCTCGAGCACGATGTCATAGAGCGTGCGCTGGGCGCCACTGAAGCGCCCGGATACCGGGAAGGTACGGGTGATGTCGCTTGCGTAGCCTTCGAGCTCGCAGCCGGCATCGATCAAAAGCAATTCGCCCTCGGTCAGACGGGCATCGTTGGCGCGGTAGTGAAGCACGCAGGCATGACGACCGCTTGCCACAATCGATCCGTAGGCGGGCGCCTTCGACCCCCCTATACGGAATTCATGTTCGAGTTCGGCTTCGATCTCGAACTCGAACCGGCCGGGGCGGCTCGCGCGCATGGCGCGCACATGGGCGGCTGCCGAAATATCGGCCGCACGCCGCATGATGTCGATCTCGTGCGCGTCCTTGATCAGCCGCATGTCGTCGATCAGCGACCGAACTTCAAACACCTGGCCGGGCGCGCTCACGCCTGCGCGCGCCTGCCCACGGACCGAATTCAGCCAGCGGGCGACGCGGGCATCCTGGGCGCTGTCAGCGCCAATGGCGGTGAAGATCGCGGGCCGGTCGGCGAGCAGCCGCGGCAGCTCTTCGTCGAGCTTATCGATGCTGAGCGCCTGGTCGAAACCAAATTTTTCTCGCGCGAGCTGAGGGCCAAACCGGTAGCCATCCCAGATTTCACGCTCTTCGTTTTTGTCCCGGCAGAAAAGCCGGGATTCTGCGCCGCTGCCATCGACGCTCAGCACCAGCACAGCCTCGGGTTCGGTAAAACCGGTGAGGTAATAAAAGTAGCTGTCCCAGCGATAGGGATAGTGCGCGTCGCGGTTTCGGATCACTTCAGGCGCGGTGGCAATGACCGCAACGCCTCCCCCGCGCTCGCGGATCAGTTGGGCCAGACGTTGACGACGGTCGTGATAGGGCTGCATGGTGGGCTCGATCAGGAAGGGAAACGGTGTCTGGCCGCGGGGTCGGCGACGCCACCCCGTAATTCTGCATCGAGTTGTGCAAGGCGTGCCGGGGTGCCCACGTCGGTCCAGATGCCGTCAAAGCGCTCGGCGCCGATCAGGCCGCGCCCGGCCGCATCACGTAGAAGCGGGCCCAGCTTGGCGGCTTCGCCATCGGGCAGCGACTTGAAGAGCGAAGGATGATAGACACCGATTCCGCTGAAGGTGAGTCGCTTTGATGAGCCCAGGCCGAGCCGCCCTGAGTCGAGCGTGAAGTCCCCCTCGGGGTGATGGTCAGGATTGGGAACCAGCACGCACCAGCCGATGAGCCCGCCCGCGTTCATCTGGCTGGCAATGGTGCGAGCCCGCGTAACCGGCCAGCGCGTAAAAACATCGCCATTGACCACCAGAAAAGGATGCTCTCCCAGGAGCCCCAGCGCTCTGCGGATTCCACCAGCCGTTTCGAGTGCCGGATGCTCGGGTGAATACGAGACCGACAGACCCCAGCGGGATCCGCTCCCGACCCAGTCACACAACACCTCACCGCAGTGCGCGTGGTTGATGACCACTTCCGTGAAGCCGGCCTCGGCGAGCGCCTGCAGATGCCAGCCCAGGAGCGGCTGCCCACCGGCGACCAGCATGGGTTTGGGGCACTGATCGGTGAGCGGACGCATCCGCTCGCCGCGGCCCGCTGCCAGAATCATTGCGCGCATGGGAAGCGGGCGGCGCGTGTTGGGGCTCAGAAGGTGTAACCCGGTTGGGCCGGCGCGAGGCTCTCAACCGCCTCGAGTACCTGCACCAGACCGGAGAGCGCCTGATAGCGACGGGCGGCCGCGAGCGCATAGCCCAACACCCGAGGCAAATCGGCAAGGTAGCGCGACTTACCGTCGCGGTGCTGGAGTCTGGCGAAGATTCCCAGCACTTTCAGCTGCCGCTGCAGGCCCATCCATTCGAAATCTCGATAGAAGCTACCGAAATCGTCGGCCACTGGCAGCCTCGCTTTTCGCGCGGCTTCCCAATACCGGATGGCCCAGTCGATCTGACGTTCTTCGGGCCAGTCAATGTAGGCATCCCGCAGCACGGACACCAGGTCGTAGGTGATGGGGCCGTACACGGCATCCTGAAAATCGAGCACGCCCGGATTGCGCTCGGCGTCAATTCTCATCAGGTTGCGACAGTGCCAGTCGCGGTGAACATAGACGCGGGGCTGGGCCAATGCCGCGTTCGCGAGCAGGTCAAAGGCGTGGTTCAGCAGGGCTTTGTGTGGGTCGGAGAGCACCACCCCCTTGTGACGCGCGACATACCAGTCGGGATAGAGCTGCATTTCGCGATCGAGCAGCGCTCGATCGTAGTCGGGAAACACGCCGGGTCGGCTGGCGAGCTGCAGCTTGACGAGCGCGGCCGCCGCGTCCTGGTAGAGACCGGTGGCCGAATCGATGTCGAGGCAAGACAGGTACGTGTCATGGCCCAGATCTTCGAGCAGCAGCAGGCCCGATTCGAGATCAGCATCGATCACCGCAGGCACGCTGAGGCCCGCCTCGCGCAGGATGGCTGCTGCATGCAGGAAAGGTCGGCAATCTTCGCGAGCTGGGGGCGCGTCCATCACGATCAGACTGCCGCCTTGCGCCGCCGTAGAATCGATCCGGAAATAACGCCTGAAGCTGGCATCGTCGGACGCGGGGCGCAGGCTGTCGAGCTTCAGACTCAGACGATCGGCGCGCTGTGTGAGCCAGCGTTGCAGCAGCGGTAGACGCGGGTCAGAGACGGGCGAGGTCATGGAAAGTTGTCGGCGCGCAGGAGAGGGGCGATCCCTATAATAGTCGATTGACTCTGACCGCCCGCTGTTGCTCAGGTCTGCCCGGGCTAACCCGATGCCGTGCTGCCAGCGCAAGCGCCTCAACCCTCGACCCGGCATGCCCCCGATGAACCGTCGCCCGCCAAGTCTGTTGACCGCCCTCACGGCGGCGGGGCTGCTGGGCATTGTCACGACGCACGGGGTTGCGCAACCGGCGGGGCCCGGGTTTGTGCTGAAGCTCGATGGCACGCTTACCGAGGCCCGAGCGCCTTCGCAGGCGCTCCCCGCCTATGCTCGCGCCTGGGTCATAGAGGGGCGGCCTGAGGAGCAGACCACGCTCATTGGCGATGCGGAGGTGCGCCGCGCAGGCAGCGTCATTCGCGGTGATCGAATCACCTACACCTCGTCGACCGACGAACTGGTGGCAACCGGCAATGTCCGTGTGACGCGCGACGGCAATGTCTTTACCGGCCCCGCCCTGCAGTTGCGGGTGGATGCCAACGAGGGAACCTTCACCAGCCCCGATTACTACCTCGCGCTTCAGGGGGGCGGACGCGGTCATGCGGAGCGAATTGATTTTCTGGGCCCTGGGCGTGCGCTTGCCTCGCGCGCCACGTTCACCACCTGTGGCCCTGAGACACCTGACTGGCAGATCTCAAGCCGCTCGCTCTTCATCGACCAGGATGACGACCGAGGGGTGAGCCGTAGCGCACTGTTGTCGTTTAAGGGGGCGCCGATACTCGCTTCCCCGTATTTTGCTTTTTCTTTAGGTAACGAGCGTAAATCGGGATTCCTCGCTCCTTCCTTCGGCATCACTTCACGCAGCGGCGTCGACCTGATGGTGCCCTGGTACTGGAATATCTCGCATAACACCGATGCCACCCTCTATCCCCGGGTCAGTACGCGCCGCGGCATGCAACTGGGTGGTGAAATTCGCTATCTGAGGGATAACTTCGCCGGGGAAACCCGCTTTGAGGCCAACCCCTATGACCAGGAGGCGGGCAGTTCGCGTCATTTCTGGCACACCCGACAGAGCTTCAGCAATCTGGGCGGCTGGGCCGGGGGCTGGGACATGCGTGGCGTGTCGGATGATCGCTACTTTGTCGATTACTCGCGTTCGATCGTGACCAGTGCGGACCGGGTGCTGCCCAGAACGGTGAGTTTTGGCCGCGGCTTGAGCGAAGACTGGTCGATGACGGTCCTGGTTCAGAAGTTCCAGTCGATTCTGGACGCAAGGCCTGGTCCTTACGAACGCGAGCCGCAGGTGGTGACCCGTTGGCTGGCTCGCGATCGAGGCGGGTTCGACATGAACAGCACGTTCGATGTGACCCAATTCATCTCGCCGGATGCCATCCGCCCGTCGGGTACCCGAATGGTGGCTAACCCCTCTGTTTCCTGGCCGATTCGCCGTCCGGGATGGTTTGCGGTGCCGAAGGCGAATGTGCACGCAACCAGCTATCAGGTGAACACTGCGCCGGGTACCGACTATGGGCTCCAGCGTGTGGTGCCCACGCTGTCGTTCGATTCCGGGATGGTGTTTGAGCGGCCTTACACCTATGCGGGGCGCGACATCACGCAAACGCTCGAACCTCGCCTCTTCTACGTCCGCACCCCCTTTCGCGACCAGAGCGCATTTCCGGTTTTCGATACGGCACCGGCCGATTTCAACTTCGCCCAGCTGTTCTCGGACAACACGTTTATTGGAAACGATCGAATTGCTGATGTGAATCAGCTCACTGCCGCTGCGGTATCGCGGCTGATCGACCCGCAGACCGGCGCTGAAGGGCTGCGGTTCGCAACCGGTTTTCGTAGCTATTTTTCAGACCAGCAGGTGGCGATTCCTGGTGTTGCGCCGCGCACGGACCGGCGCTCCGACCTGCTGGTGGCCGCGGCCGGGCCGCTCGGGTCCCACTGGTCCATCGATACCGGTCTCCAATACAGCATGGCCACCACGGTTATGCCAAGGTTCAGCGTGGTGGGCCGTTATCTTCCCCCGGACGGCCGGGTGCTGAATGCGGGCGTGCGATACCGTCGGGACCAACTCGGGCAAGTTGACGTCTCCACCCGATGGCCCATTGTCGATGGCTGGAGTTCCCTGGTTCGGCTCAACTACTCTTTCCTGTCCGAGGGCTATGACCCCGTGAGCCGGGTGGAGAACACCCGAGGGTTCGTCGAATCGCTCATGGGCTTTGAATACACGGCATCATGTTGGGCGCTGCGCGTTCTCACCCAGCAGTTCCGAACGGCGGCCAATGCCAGCACCACCGCGTTTTTCCTTCAGCTCGAGTTGAATGGCCTTGGCACGATCGGGCAGAATCCGTCTCTTGTGCTGCAGCGGAACATTCCCGGATACCGCCTGCCTCAGGGCACTTTTGAACCGGGCTCTCGTTATTTCGGCTACGAATGATGGATGGGGCCATGCTGAATCGTCCGCGGATCGGTTTAATTGCGCTGTTGCTTGCATGTGTCTGCGGGCTCTCCTCAGCGCAGACGACCCGCCTGCAAAACCTGAGTTCGCTCGACGCGGTGGTGGCAGTGGTCAACGCTGAGGTCATCACCCGGCAGGAGCTGTCGAGGCAGGTTGACCTCGTTCGCCGTCAGCTTGAGAGCCGAAAGATCGAGGTTCCCCCGACCGACGTGCTCGCCTCGCAGGTGCTCGAGCGCATGATTCTCGATCGTGCTCAGCTTCAGACCGCGAGGGATGGCGGAATCCGTGTCGATGACGCGCAACTTGAGCGGGCCATCAGCGGTATTGCGGGCGAGCGCGGTCTGTCGGTGGCCGATTTTCGTAGCCTGGTCGAGCGTGAGGGCATTGCCTGGGAGCGTTTACGTCGCGACATTCGCCAGGAAATGATTCAGGGACGGTTGCGCGAGCGTGAGGTGGGTAGCCGCGTTCAGATCAGCGATGCCGACGTGGACGCCTTCATCGCCGAGCGCGAGCGGCTTGCCAGCGAAAACGCCGAATTCGAGCTGGCCCAGATCCTGGTGCGGGTTGCTGAAGGCGCCTCAAGCGACGACATCCAAAGGCGCCGCGCGCGGGCTGAGGAAGTGCTCGTGGCGGTCTCGCGTCCCGGTAGTGATTTTTCAGCGCTTGCGGCGTCTTATTCCGATGCCGGCGACGCCATGACCGGCGGGTCGCTTGGCTGGCGCAGCGCCGATCGCCTGCCGCAGATTTTTGTCGAGGCCGTGAAGACACTTCAGCCAGGGGGCGCCACGATCGTTCGAAGCCCCAACGGTTTTCATGTGCTCAAGCTGGTCGGCAAGCGTGCGGTGTCGGGGCTGGGGGCGGGTGATTCCGCTGTCACGCAGACCCGGGTTCGGCACATCCTGCTGAGAGTGAGTGACAACCAAAGCGAAAGCGAGGCACAACGCCGGATCGACGACCTGCGCACGTTGATCGAACGCGGCGCTGACTTTGCCGATCTCGCGCGACAGAATTCAGCAGATGGCACGGCGGGACGCGGGGGGGATCTCGGTTGGATTCTGCCGGGCGATACGGTGCCCGAGTTCGAACGCGCGATGAACACGCTCGCACCCGGCCAAACCAGTCAGCCGGTTCGCACGCCTTTCGGGTTCCACCTCATCCAGGTGCTCGAGCGCCGACAGCAGGCGGCCTCAGGCGAGCGCGCGCGCGCGGTGGCCAAGCAGGCGCTTCGCGAGCAGCGGGGCGAAGAGGTCTGGCAGGACTGGCTGCGCCAGTTGCGTGACAGCACCTACGTCGAATATCGGCTCGATGAACGCTGAACGGCGGGCAGGCTCCCGGCAGCGGCCGCCCAGGGCCATCGCCGGACATGTCGCTCGCAAACGGTTTGGCCAGCATTTTCTGGCTGACCGATCCGTCCTGTCGGCGATCGTCCAGGCGATCGCACCGACCGCCTCCGACGGTTTACTCGAGATCGGTCCCGGGCTCGGCGTGCTCACTGCCGAACTGCTGAGGGCCGTGCCACGCCTGGCAGCGGTCGAGATCGACCGCGACTTATGTGAGCGGCTACGCCGGTGCTTCGGATCCGAGCGGCTTTGCCTGTTCGAGGCCGACGCGCTGAGTTTCAACCCCGCCGAAGCGATGGCCGCACTCGGGGTCACCCAGCTACGCGTGGTCGGTAACCTCCCCTACAACATCTCCAGTCCGCTTCTGGTGGCGCTGGTTGAAGCCCGCCACCGGGTCCGTGATCAGCATTTTTTGCTGCAGAAAGAAGTGGTGGAGCGGATTGCAGCGGCCCCGGGCTCCAGTAGCTTTGGTCGCCTGAGCGTCATCCTGCAGGCGTTCTATGAGGTGGAGCTTCTGTTTGAGGTCCCGCCCGAGGCCTTCGATCCGCCGCCTCGGGTGGACTCGGCGGTTCTCAGAATGATCACGCGCGAACGTCCGCTCACGGAAGATCTGGCCGCACTTCAGGCGGTGCTGACGCCAGCCTTTGCACAGCGGCGAAAAATGCTCCGCTCCACGCTCATTCCATGGCTTCGCGAGCGAGGGGTGGATGCGCCGAACCTGAACGGCGAGCGCCGCGCCGAGGAAATCAGCGTGGCGCAATACTGCGAGCTCGCGGATCAGCTGCGCTCGATCAACTCAATCTTGTAGCCGTCGGGATCCTGCACGAAGGCAATGAC